>FZLQ01000117.1 GCA_900197605.1 Phyllobacteriaceae bacterium Water-Bin73 | reverse complement strand
GTGTTGCAAGAGCTGAACGGCCAACCGGCTATTTTGGAGGCGCTTGTGCCATTTGAACGCGAGGTCTCCATTTTGGTGGCGCGCGCGCAAGATGGCACCACCGCAGCCTATGATGTTATTGAAAATGTGCATCGCAATCATATTCTGCACAGCTCAACCCTGCCTGCCGCCCTGCCCGCGACCCAGCACGATGCGGCGCGTGATATGGCCGAGAAGCTGGCAACCGCGCTGGATTATGTCGGGGTGCTGGCGATTGAGTGTTTTATTGTCGGCGACGCTTTGCTGATTAATGAGATTGCGCCGCGCGTCCATAATTCAGGCCATTTAACGCAAGATGCCTGCCATTGCGGCCAGTTTGAACAACACATGCGCGCCATTGCCGGTTGGCCGCTGGGCAATGCGACCGCCCATAGCGATGCGGTGATGACCAATTTACTGGGCGATGAGATTGAGCTATGGCGTGACTTTGCCGCGCAAAAAGACACTTATGTGCATCTTTATGGCAAAGCCGAAGCGCGTGCGGGTCGCAAAATGGGCCATGTCACCAAATTAAAGCCAAAGGCGTAAACCCGCGTTCAGCTTTGTCGGTAGCGCATTTTGGCCAATGCGCCGATAAGTCCATCAAGCGGGGCTTTATCGCCGTGTATTTTTTCAGACCAGTTTTTCGCTTTGGCTTTGACTTTTTCAAACTGCATGACGTTTTCAATGCGCCGCTCCAAAAAGGCGCGCGTATTGGCGAAATCATCACTTTTATCATCGAACCAATAAAGCCGTGTCGCGGTAATGACACCGCTCAAAATCAGCCTTTTGGAATAATAATTATAATCGGTCGCCTCATCACCGGCCCAACGCCACATAAGATGCGCTGAGGTGAACAGCAAATCAGCCGCCAGTTTCTGCCGCCCGGGCACGGATAAATAGCCCGCAGCACGGCGCGCAGCTTCGATATTATCGCCATCTTCCAGCAAACGTTGCCAGACGGCCTCGGTAATGCGGGCGCGTATTTTCAGACCGTCAGGCTTTGGCAAGGCCGCCAGCATGGCTGCATCGCCCGCCGCCGAATAGGTTTTGATGAGATTATCAACGCCATGCGGAAAGGCCAGTTCGGCCATGGCAGGGTCAATTTCTGCCTGTTCTATCGCCGCCGCCAGCACGGCCTTTGACCAGCCGTCAAATGCCACATTGGGCAGGGCTTTGGCCAGCACCGCTTGGCGGGTTTCCAAATAAGGGTCTTGCGCGCTCATGCCAGCGACTATCGGCACAAATAGCCGCCATGACAAGCGGAAAACTGCCGCAGCTTCGTGGCTTTTTTGCTGCTTTTAGGCGTTTTAAGCCCCTAGACAAGCGCGTGGCAACTTGCTACATCAGAGTTTCTCAGGGGCTTTCGAGTCGTTGAAATCAAATTTGAAGAGGTGATGAAACGTGGAAGTTTCTGTTCGTGATAACAATGTTGATCAGGCCTATAAGGTTCTGAAGAAAAAGCTTCAGCGTGAAGGTGTCTTCCGTGAAATGAAGCTACGCAATCATTATGAAAAGCCGTCGGAAAAGCGCGCCCGCGAAAAAGCGGAAAGCGTGCGCCGTGTGCGCAAACTGGCTCGCAAGGCCGCCCAGCGCGAAGGCTTGGTTATCGGCAAGCGTAAATACTAGTTTTACGTGCCTTTTATAAAAAAAGCCCCGTTCGCGAGAACGGGGCTTTTCTTTTGCCTGAATGCCTATCTTTCCTAGAAAGACTTGACGATATTCTCGACCATTTTCTTGGCATCGGAGAACAACATCATCGTATTGTCGCGGAAGAATAATTCATTCTCCACACCGGCATAACCTGAGCCCATGCCACGCTTGATGAACAAGACAGTGGCAGCGCGTTCAACATCCAAAATCGGCATGCCGTAAATCGGGCTTTGCGGATCGGTTTTGGCCGATGGATTGGTGACATCATTGGCCCCGATAACAAAAGCCACATCGGCTTGCGGAAACTCGGAGTTAATGTCTTCCAGTTCAAATACTTCGTCATAAGGCACATTGGCTTCGGCCAGCAGCACATTCATGTGGCCTGGCATACGACCTGCCACCGGGTGAATGGCATAGCTGACTTTGACGCCTTCTTTTTTCAGCTCATCGGCCATTTCGCGCAGCGCATGCTGGGCTTGCGCCACAGCCATGCCATAACCCGGTACAATAATAACAGAACCGGCATTCTTCATGATAAAGGCTGCGTCTTCGGCACTGCCCTGCTTGACCGAACGTTGCTCAACAGCACCGCTCGCGGCAGCCGCATCGTCGCCGCCAAAGCCGCCAAGAATAACCGAGATGAAGGAGCGGTTCATGCCCTTACACATAATGTAAGACAAAATCGCGCCCGATGAACCGACCAGCGAGCCGGTGATAATCAACGCCAGATTGCCCAGCGTGAAACCGATACCGGCAGCCGCCCAACCCGAATAAGAGTTCAGCATGGACACAACAACCGGCATGTCTGCGCCACCGATTGGAATGATGATGAGAAAGCCGATAACAAACGCCAAAACCGTCACAAAGAGGAAGACCTCAGGCAGTTGGTTTGACGCATCAAGGCAGAGATAAACAATACCCGCAACAATGCTGACGGCCAAAATAATGTTAATCAAATGACGTTGCGGCAGCAAAATCGGTGCGCCTGACATGGTGCCTTGCAGCTTGGCAAAGGCAATGACAGACCCGGAGAAAGTAATCGCGCCAATGGCGACACCGATTGACATCTCAATCAGGCTGGCCGTCATAATCGAGCCGTTTTGAACAATGCCGAAAGCCTCCGGCGACAAAAACGCCGCCCAAGATACCAAGACGGCAGCCATGCCGACCAAAGAGTGAAAGGCGGCAACCAGTTGTGGCATATCCGTCATCGCAATGCGACGGGCAATCACCGCGCCGATAATGCCACCAATGGCAACGCCACCGGCGATAATGCCGAAACTTTCCAGCGTGTTATTGTCCAGCAAAGCCAGTGTTGTCGCCACCGCAATGGCCATACCGACCATGCCGAAATAATTGCCTTGCCGCGCCGTTTCAGGGCCGGATAGGCCACGCAGCGACAGAATGAAAAATACGCCCGACAGCAAATAGAGAAGGGAAGATAAATTGGCACTCATGATGATTAACCCCTAATCTTTCTTGCGATACATGGCGAGCATGCGTTGGGTGACCAGAAAGCCACCGAAAATATTAATCGAAGCCAGAATAACCGCGCCGAAACCAAGCCAACGTGTCATCGCACCGGCTTGGTCATCAACGCTGACATCAGCACCAATGGCGACCAAAGCGCCAACGATAATGACCGATGAAATGGCGTTGGTGACCGACATAAGCGGTGTATGCAAAGCCGGTGTCACCGACCAGACGACGTAATAGCCGACAAACACGGCCATCACGAAAATACTCATTAAATAGACGATTGCATCTACGTTCATTTTTTTGCTCCTCGAGCTGATTTCTTAGCAGCCGGTTTTTTAGCGGCTGTCTTTTTCGCCGCCGGTTTCTTGGCAGCTTTCTTTTTTGCAGCG
>FZLQ01000095.1 GCA_900197605.1 Phyllobacteriaceae bacterium Water-Bin73 | reverse complement strand
TCATGCAAGGGGGCGGCCCTCAAAAGACAAATACGTTCCGCGATTTCGTCTCATCGGCCGAAGCGCTGATTGAAGGCGGCTTTACCAAGCCAGGCCAAATATCCATTCATGGCGGCAGCGCCGGTGGCTTGCTGGTCGGGGCGACGGTCAATCTCGCGCCGCATTTATTTTGCAGTGCCGTTGCCGAAGTGCCTTTTGTCGATGTGCTGACGACCATGCTTGATGCCAGCCTGCCCCTCACCCCACCGGAATGGCCGGAATGGGGGAATCCGATAGAAAGCGCCGAGGCCTATGAGTTGATTGCCGGATATGCGCCTTATGAAAATATTGAGGCGAAAACCTATCCGCATATTTTGGCGACCGGTGGGTTGACCGACCCGCGTGTTACCTATTGGGAACCGGCCAAATGGATTGCGCGGCTACGCGCCACGCGCCAAGATGATGGCCTCAGCCTGCTGCGCACGGAAATGACCGCGGGTCATGGCGGCAAAGCGGGGCGGTTTAATCAATTGCACGAAATTGCTTTTGTTTATGCATTTGTTTTACTGGCGCATGGGCATTTTTTGGAGGGACAGAATAGTGACTGATTATATATTTGAGGATTGCGAAAAGCTGGGCTTTGACCGCGCCCGTCTTGATGCGGTGCCAGCCTTTTTCAAATCCTATATTGAACGCGGCAAATTCGCCGGCATGTCTATTTCTGTCGCCCGCGAGGGCAAAATCGCCATGCTCAGCCATCAGGGGCGCAGCGCGCTGGAGGGCGGCTTCGAGCTTGATGACAGCGCAATTTTTCGCATTTACTCAATGACCAAGCCGATAACCTCGGTAGCCATAATGCAGCTTTATGAGAAGTCCCTCATCAAGCTGACGGATCCGATTACCAAATTCATTCCCGCCTTTAAGAACGTCAAAGTTTTCGAGAGCGGCACGGCGAAAAGCTACACCACGCGCGCACCGGAGCGCATGATTAACATTCACGACCTGCTGACCCACCAATCGGGGCTGACTTATGATTTCATGTTCGAGAATGCGGTCGACGCGCTGTATCGCAATAACAATATTAACGGCGCGCGCTCTGAAAAAATGGACGCGGCCCAAATGTGCGAGAAGCTGGCCGAAATGCCGCTTTTATTCTCACCCGGCACAGCATGGAATTACTCCGTCGCCACTGATGTGCTGGGGCATATTGTCGAACTGGTTTCGGGCAAAACGCTGGACGCTTATTTTAAAGAGCATATTTTTGAGCCGCTCGGCATGGTCGATAGCTTCTTTCATATCCCCGATGATAAGCTTGAGCGCCTTATGCACAATTACAGCTATGACCCGCTCAAACGCGAGACCAAGCTGGCAGATAGCCCTGAGCGGACAATTTATCGCCCCGGTCGGAAGTTCCTGTCGGGCGGCGGTGGGCTGCTGTCAACGATGGAAGATTATTTCAAATTTGCCGATATGATACGGCGCAAGGGCACAGGCGCGAATGGCGCCTATATTCTGAACCGCAAAACCATTGAGAAAATGAGCAGCAATCAATTGCCGCATGGCCGCACATTGGAAGAACACGGCCACGGCCAGTTTACCGAAGTCGCCTATCCGGGCACCGGTTTCGGGCTCGGCCTGTCTGTCGTCATAAATAGCGGGGTTACCGTTTCAACCTCCTCAACCGGCAATACCTCATGGGGTGGTTTGGCGAGCACGATTTTTTGGAATGATCCGGTTGAAGATATGAGCGTCATTATGATGACGCAGCTTATGCCTGCCGCCACCTACCCGTTACGGCCACAACTGTCTCAACTGGTTTATGCGGCCCTTAAATAAGCGTGTTTAGCGCCTTGCTTTAGCCGTTAAAAACCCTATCTTCCCTGCCAGAAATGGAGATTAAATATGGCCCTTCCTGAAGTTTTGAAAAACAGCCTGCGTATCCCTGTCGTCGGCTCACCCCTATTTCTGGTATCCGGACCGGAATTGGTTATCGCGCAATGCAAAGCCGGTATTGTCGGTTCGTTTCCTGCGCTTAACGCGCGTCCGTCTGAGGTTCTCGACGAATGGCTGACCCGCATCAATACTGAATTAAACGCGTATAAAGCCGCCAATCCTGACAAATATGTTGCCCCTTTTGCGGTCAACCAAATTTGCCACGCATCTAATGACCGTCTGGAAACGGATATGGAGCTTTGCGTGAAGCATAAAGTGCCGATTATCATTACCTCGCTGCGCCCGCCGGAATTCATTGTTGAAGCCGCGCACAGCTATGGCGGTGTTGTGTTCCACGACGTGATTAACGTCAAACATGCCAAAAAAGCTGCTGAGCAAGGCGTTGATGGCCTTATTTTGGTCTGCGCCGGTGCCGGTGGTCATGCCGGAGCATTGTCGCCTTTCGCTCTTGTGCGCGAGGTTAAAGAATGGTTCGACGGCACAATCCTGCTATCGGGTGCTATGGGTGATGGATATTGCGTCGCCTCGGCTCTGGCCATGGGCGCTGACCTTGCCTATATCGGCTCGCGCTTCATCGCCACGGAAGAAGCCAATGCCGATCAGAATTATAAAGACATGCTGGTCGAAAGCGCCGCCGACGATATTGTCTATTCATCGCTGTTCACCGGCGTTGAAGGCAATTATCTAAAGCCGTCCATTGCCGCTGCCGGTCTTGACCCGAACAATCTGCCCGAAGCCGATAAATCGAAAATGAATTTCGGTTCCGGCGGTAATATGAAGACCAAAGCTTGGAAAGATATTTGGGGCAGCGGTCAGGGCATTGGCAGCATTGAAAAAGTGCAGACCATTGAGGACGTCGTGGCCGATATGGAACGCGATTATCGCGACGCCATTGACAGTCTGGTGCAGCGCGCGAGCTAATGCTTGACGCCACCATGCGACGGCTGATTGACCCGCCGCTCAATGCGGCGGCGGGGATTATCGGCACTAAAATCTCCGCCAATAGCATCACTATTGGCGGTTTTTTATTGGGGGTTGGTTCGGCCTATGCTGTTGTGCAGGGCCAGTTCACGAGCGCTCTTATTCTGCTTCTGCTTAACCGCATCGCCGACGGGCTGGACGGCGCGGTGGCCCGCCAAACCGCCGCCACTGATTTGGGCGCCCATCTTGATGTTGTGTCCGACTTTATTTTATGGGCGATATTGCCGCTGGCATTTCTTTTTCACGATATGAACAATGCTTTTGCGGCAGCAATATTACTGTCGAGCTTTGCCATGTCGATGACGGTGTTTCTTGCTTTCGCCATTCAGGCTGAAAAGCGCGGCACGGTAAGCGACGCGCAGGGCAAAAAAGGCTTCTACTATCTGGCCGGATTGGCGGAAGGCACAGAGACGATTTTATTCTTCATCGCCGCCATGACCTATCCGCACAGCTTCGCCCCGCTGGCCTTGCTGTTTGCAGCTTTTGTCTATCTTTCAGTCATCGGGCGGCTTATCGTTTCCTTTCAGTCTTTGCGATGAGCGTAGCAGGAGGGGCAGATGAGCGGTTCAAAAGATAATGACGTGATTGAAATTGACGACTCGGCTTGGGTGCATGAAAGCGCGATGTTATTCGGACATATTTCCATCGGCCCCGACAGTTCGGTATGGCCTTATGTGGTGATGCGCAGCGAGATGTTTCACATCGAAATTGGCGCGCGCACCAATATTCAAGATTTTGTCATGATACATGTCGGCGGAGCGTCTGCGACCATTATCGGTGATGATTGTTCGATTACCCATCACGCCACAATTCACGGCTGCACCATTGGCGATAAATGCCTTATCGGCATTAATGCGACGATTATGGACGGCGCCAAAATCGGTGATAATTGCATTGTCGCCGGTCATTCGATTGTGACGGAGGGCAGTGAGTTTCCGGATAATTCAATTATCGCAGGCAGCCCGGCCAAGCTGGTGAAGAGCCGCGATAACGGCGCAGCCAATTTGTTTAACGCCGGATTTTATGCTCAAAACGCCAAGAATTACGCCCAAGGTCAACACCGCTTGACCGATGACAATATGAAGGCGCTAGGCATTCTGCCGAAAGACGATTAGTCAATCGACAAGCCGGATACGCCGTCTAAACATTTTGAAAGTGGCTGGGGTGGTAGGATTCGAACCTACGCATGCCGATACCAAAAACCGGTGCCTTACCACTTGGCTACACCCCAACTGAGCGCGAAAATATATAAAAGCGGGCCATCGGTCTAGCCCTTAATTGCCTTTATTGTGCGTCAATTACGCCAATAACGTCATTAATCAGACTGCCGAGATAAAGTTGGCCGTTTTGCTCAATGACGCTGGTCATCATATAAATATGTTGGCTGTCATCTTCCAATGACGCAACCGGCACACCACGCGCGTTCAGCTTAATCGCATAGCTATGTAATTGCACCGGATCAATAAGCTCCAGCGTCATGAGCCGCCACATAATTTTGCGCAAAAACGGACGCACGACCAGCGCATCAAGCTCGTCCGTGCGTGGCGCAACACCGGCCACCCAAAAGCCACCATCGGGCGCAAGGGTGATATTATCCAGAAAGGCCGGAAGATTGTCAGAGAAAATATCTGTCGAGCCGCGTTTCGGGCCCGCCAGCCAATAGCGCATAATACGGTGATTATGCGTTTCATTGACCACCACAAAATCGCCCGCGCGCGAAACCGCTACGCCATTGGCAAAATATAAACTATCAATCAGTAATTCCATCTCGCCGGTTTTCGGGTCGAAGACAATCAACCGTCCGGTTGGGCGCAGTTCAAACACTTCGGCAATATCATGCCCATATTCATGGCGACGGGTTGCATCTGAAAAATAAATTTTGCCATCATCAGCGATTGCCAAATCATCGACAAAAATCATGCGCTCGCCTTCAAAATGCGTCGCCAGAACATTTATCATGCCGTCAGCCGTCAGCGACAAGAGACCTTTAAAAGCATCAGCGATAATCAGATTGCCGACCGCGTCAAATTCCAGCCCCAAAGGGCGACCGCCCGTATTGGCAATGACCTCAAAATTTCCGTCGGCGTCGCCGCGCAAAATATCGCCATTGGTGAGGCCGGTATAAATTCGCCCCTGACTGTCAAGCGCAACACCCTCCGGCCCTTCTCCGGTTTTCAGCAATCGTGCCTCGGCTAAGCGATTATTTTTGACAAACACGCCCGTGCCTGCCGGATTGGCGGCGCGCACCGGCCCGACCAGCGGGTCAAACGGCACCGGCCATAGCAGCAGATAACCCAAAACGACGGCCAAAATGGCGCAAAAGGAAGCCAAAAGCGGTCGCTTGCGCGTGGTTTTTATGATTGCTTGCGACATGTTTTCGGTTCCTTCTGCCGGAGGCCTTAAGGGGGCCTTTTTCCATTGCCAGCCTTGAGGGGCTTGGCTATATAGACTTTTCCTTATCGGAATTTTGTCGGAGTGTGGCGCAGCCTGGTAGCGCACCTCGTTCGGGACGAGGGGGTCGCAGGTTCAAATCCTGCCACTCCGACCACCGACTGAAATCAGCTTTGCAGCTTGCGCGCATGAGCGACCCAAATCGCCAAAGCGATAATTTCAGCCAAAACGAATTCCCAAATGGTCGGCGCATCATACATC
>FZLQ01000001.1 GCA_900197605.1 Phyllobacteriaceae bacterium Water-Bin73 | reverse complement strand
TGGTTTAAAATAAACTCACTGGATTTAATTTATTGCGCTTAAAGGCAAAATTTGCCTTAAGCTATGGTTTGGCCGCCATCAATGACCATTTGCTGACCGGTCATGAAATTACCCGCCTCGCTGGCCAAGAAAACCGCAGCACCGGCAATCTCATCGGGCATGCCGATGCGTTTCAGCGGTGTTGTGGCGGTTGATTGTTCCAAAATATCGGGATTGTTCCACAGCGCTTGCGCGAAATAGGTTTTGATAAGCCCCGGCGCAATCGCATTGGCGCGGATATTATGGTGGCCATGCTCGACGGCGATATTGCGCGCCAGTTGGAAATCAGCCGCTTTGGAAATCGCATAAGTGCCGAGAACCGGTGAGCCCTTCAGACCGCCAATTGACGAAATAATGATAATCCGACCGTCTTTGCGCTCAATCATATCGGGCAGCACCATATTGCTCAGCCAGTGATTGGATTTAACATTGGACGACATGATTTTGTCGAATGCGTCATCGGGGCAATCCATTGCCGGACCGAAATACGGATTAACGGCGGCATTACAAACCAGAATATCGATTTGGCCGAAATGCGCTTTGGTTTCATCAACCAGTTTTTGCAGATCTTCTTTGCTGCTGATATTGCACTGTATCGTATGGGCGCGGCCCGGGTGTTTCTCATTTATCGAATTGGTGACCTCATCGCAGGCAGCTGCTTTGCGGCTCGACACCACAACATTGGCGCCGTGGTCTGCCATTTGGCGGGCAATCGCCTCGCCAATACCGCGCGATGCGCCGGTGATGATTGCGGTTTTGCCGCTCAGATCGAATAATTGCATGTCTATCTCCCTCTAAGAATCTGGGGCGAAGCTAGCAGAAACAATCACGGTCTCACAAGTCTTGACCTCAGAGCCCGAAAAAGGCAGCTTCGCGTCACTTGATAGGAGTTGTTATGAGCCTGCCGCAAATGCTTTCCGGCCTTTCACAAATCGCCACAGATTATGACGCGCTCATCGTCGACATATGGGGCGTGCTGCATAACGGCAGTGCGCCATTTGCCGGCGTTGATGCGGCGCTGAAACACTATCGAGAAAGCGGCGGCAAAGTGCTGCTCTTATCCAATGCGCCGCGCCCCGGCCCGTCGGCCTTGAAACGCCTGCATGCCATTGGCAACAGCCCTGACAGCTATGATGATATTTTGACCTCAGGCGATGCCGTGCGCGTCCTGATGAACGAAATGGGCGCACAAGGGCAAAAAATCTGCCATATCGGCCCCGATAAAGACGCTGACTTGATGGAAGATTTGCCGGTTGAATTTGTCGATGAAGCGCAAGCCGACGCGATTTTATTTTCCGGCATGTATGATGACAGCACCGAAACGCCCGATGATTACGCCGACATGCTGGCGCGGTTTCACGCGCGCGGGCTGCCGCTCCTTTGCCCCAATCCCGACCGCACGGTCATGGTCGGTGAGCAGATTATTTATTGCGCCGGTGCGGTCGCCGAGCATTACGAAAACATCGGCGGCCCGGTGGTCTGGGTAGGCAAACCTTATCCAAGCGTTTATGCGCGCGCGCGCAGCCAGCTAAGCGCCATGACCGGCCTTGATGCGCCGCGCCTATTGGCGATTGGCGACGGCCCGAAAACCGATATTCCGGGCGCTGAAGCGGCGGGCATTGATGCTTTATTCATCACCGGCGGATTGGCCGCCGCCTCAGGCGCCAATGTTGACAGTCCCGAAACCATCGCCGCCTTGCTGGCCACAGAAAACACCCAAGCGCGCTATGCCATGCGCCATCTGGTTTGGTAGCCGCTTGTTAATAATGACAGCGCACCTTAAATTATCCTCATGAGTTCTTCAGCCGCCAAACCCATCTCGCTTTACCGAAGCCTGAGCGACTTGCCCGAAACGACACGCGGTGCCGTATTGGCAATCGGCAATTTTGATGGCGTGCATTTTGGCCATCAGCAGGTGATTGCCGATGCGCGGGCTTTGGCCGCAGCGAAAAACGCACCTTTGGGGGTGATGTTATTCGACCCGCATCCGCAGCAATTTTTTGCGCCCGAAGCGCCGCCGTTTCGACTGACGCGCTTGGTCACGCGCGCCGCCCTGTTGGCCGATTTGGGCGTTGACTTCACCCTCGCCCTGCCCTTCGATGCGACGATGGCGGCCTACGAAGCAGAGGATTTCATCAGCGATATTTTACTGGCGCAACTGGGCGTGAGTGCCGTTTGTGTCGGCTATGATTTTTGTTTCGGCAAAGGCCGCAGAGGCAATTTCGCCATGCTGCAAAATATTGGCGGCGAAATGGGCTTTGAGACATTTGCCACAGAAGCCGTGCTGCAACCCAACAGCACCAGCCCTTTTTCATCTTCTGCCATTCGCAATTTTTTGCGCGATGGCGACCCCGAACAAGCCGCCCAAATGATGGGGCATGCTTTCGCCATTGAGGCGGAAGTGCAAAAAGGCGACCAGCGCGGGCGCACAATCGGCTTTGCTACGGCCAATATGCCACTGCATGATTATGTGATGCCGAAATTCGGCGTTTATGCCGTCAGCGCTGAGGTGCTGGACGGGGCGTTTGCCGGTCAGACATTAAAGGGGGTTGCCAATCTCGGCATGCGCCCGACTGTCGGCACGGATAAGCCGCGCCTTGAAAGTCACTTCTTTGATTTTGAGGGCGATTTATATGGTGCCAATTTGCGCGTCTCCCTTTTGCATTTTATTCGGCCCGAACAAAAATTTGACGGCCTCGACGCGCTGAAAGCGCAAATCAGCATGGACATCGACCAAGCGCGCGAAATGCTTGGCAGCTAGAGCCTTCATTGCTACAAGGCCTGAAATAGGAATCGAGCATGAGTGACGAAACAAATCAAAGAGATTGGCGCGAGACGCTGAACTTGCCGCAAACCGAATTTCCGATGAAAGCCGGTCTGCCCAAGCGCGAGCCGGATATGCTGGCGCATTGGCAAAAAATCGGCCTGTATGAAAAGCTGCGCGCCGACGCCAAAGGCCGCGAGAAATTCGTGCTGCATGATGGCCCGCCCTATGCCAATGGCGATATTCATATCGGCCATGCGCTGAATAAAATTCTGAAAGACGTGATTGTGCGCGCCCATCAAATGATGGGGCGAGATGCGGTTTATGTGCCGGGCTGGGATTGCCACGGTCTGCCGATTGAATGGAAAATCGAAGAGCAATATCGTAATAAGGGTCAAGATAAGGACGCTGTGCCGGCCACGGAGTTTCGCGCCCAATGCCGCCAATTCGCTGAAAAATGGGTCGCCATTCAATCCGAGCAATTCCAACGCCTAGGCATTATTGGCGATTGGGAAAACCCCTATACGACAATGGCCTATGACGCCGAAGCGATTATTGTCGCCGAGTTTCAAAAATTCATCATGGACGGGTCGCTTTATCGCGGCTCCAAACCCGTTATGTGGTCAGTGGTTGAAAAAACCGCTTTGGCCGAGGCGGAAGTCGAATATGAAGAACATGTCTCGCCGACTATTTTCGTCAAATTTCCAGTGCAAGGCATGGACAATACTTATGCCGTTATCTGGACGACAACGCCCTGGACCATTCCGGGCAATCGGGCGATGGCTTATGCCAAAGGGCTGACCTATGGCCTTTATGCCGCCAATGGCGAGCAGCTTGTGCTGTGCGATAATCTTGCCGCGCAAGTTATGGCCGCCGCGCAAATTGAAGAGTATGAGCGCGTCTCCGATATTAATCCAGGCGAGCTGACCTGCCGCCATCCGCTGGCCGGACAAGGCTATGATTTTGACGTGCCGGTGCTGGCCGGTGATTTCGTGACCGATGAAACCGGCACGGGGCTTGTGCATATCGCGCCCGGCCACGGCCAAGACGATTTTGAATTGGGCATGCAGCACAATATTGACGTGCCGTTTACCGTTGATGAGGGCGGTGTGTATCTCGACAGCGTGCCGATATTTGCCGGTAAGCGCGTGCTTGATGATAAGGGCAAAGATGGCGACGCCAATGGCGCGGTTATCGGGGCGCTGGTTGAGGCCGAGCGGTTACTCGCCAAAGGCAAATTGCGGCATCAATATCCCCATAGCTGGCGCTCGAAAGCGCCGCTGATATTCCGCAATACACCGCAATGGTTCATCTCAATGGAGAAAACCGGCTTGCGCGACACGGCCCTGAAGGAAATCGACAAGGTCAATTGGTATCCGGCAACCGGTAAAAACCGTATCTATTCGATGATTGAAGGCCGCCCCGATTGGGTGGTCTCGCGCCAACGCGCTTGGGGCGTGCCGCTGACTATTTTTGTCGATAAAAAAACAGGCGCGCCCTTGCGCGATGATGCCGTCAATAGCCGCATTGTGGCGTCGGTGAAAGAACAAGGTGCCGATGCATGGTTCAACACTGACCCGCAGGTATTTTTGGGCAGCGATTACGCCGCCGAAGATTACGAGCAAGTCAGCGATATTCTCGATGTCTGGTTCGATAGCGGCGTGACCCATGCTTTCGTCATGGAAGCGCGCGATGATTTGGCATGGCCTGCCGATGTTTATTTGGAAGGCTCTGACCAGCATCGCGGCTGGTTCCATTCCTCGCTCTTGGAAGCCTGCGCGACCCGCGGCCAAGCCCCGTATAAAAATGTCATCACTCATGGCATGACCATGACCGAGCAAGGCAAGAAAATGTCGAAATCGCTGGGCAATGCGGTTGACCCGCTCAAGGTCATTCAGCAATCCGGCGCGGAGATTATCCGCCTATGGACCATGTCATGCGATTATTCCGAAGACCAACGCATCGGGCCGGAAATCATCAAGGCCAATACTGATGCCTATCGGAAAATCCGCAACAGCTTCCGTTTTCTGCTTGGCAATTTGGCTGACTTTGACGAGGCGGAAAAAGTCGCCCATGCCGATATGCCGGAATTGGAACGCTATATGCTGCACCGTCTGGCCGAATTGGACGCGCTGGTGCGCGACAAATATCAGCATTTCGATTTCCGCAAAATCTATCAGACGCTGTTCAATTTCATGACTGTCGATTTATCGGCCTTTTATTTCGATATTCGCAAAGACACGCTTTATTGCGACGCCGATTCCAGCCTTGAGCGGCGCGCATGCCGCACCGTGATGGATATTGCTTTTCATTGTCTGACGCGCTGGCTTGCGCCGGTTTTGAGCTTCACCACAGAAGAAGTCTGGCAGTCGCGTTTCGGCGTTTCAGATGACAGTGTGCATTTGCAGCAATTCTTTGAAATTGTAGCCGACTGGCAAGACAATGAACTGGCCGCCAAATGGGACAATATCCGCAAAGTGCGCCGCGTCGTCACCGGCGCATTGGAAGTCGAGCGACGCGATAAGCGCATCGGCTCCAGCCTTGAAGCCGCGCCGACTGTGCATATTACGGACGCAAATTTGCGCGCCGCCGTGGACGGACAAAACATGGCCGATATTTGCATCACCTCGCAAATTGAATTGACCGATGCCACCGCACCTGCTGAGGCCTTCACCCTTGATGAGGTGACCGGCGTGGCCGTGGTGCCGCAATTGGCCGAGGGCAAAAAATGCCAACGCAGTTGGAAAATTCTGCCTGAGGTCGGCTCGGTTGACGGCTATCCTGATTTGACCCCGCGCGATGCGGCGGCGGTCGCAGAATATGATGCCCGCTAAAGCCCTATCCTTGCGAACAGCGCTTGGGCTGACGCTGATTCTGGCCGCGCTCGACCAGCTCAGCAAAATCGCCATTGTCTATGGGGTTGGTGATTTTGGGGCCGGTTTCGCCACCCATGAGACGCGACATATTTTGCCGTTTTTGGATTTCACCCTGATTTGGAATTATGGCATCAGCTATGGGCTGTTTGCCGAGGGCGGCGATGGCGGACGCTATGCGCTGATTATCTTATCTGTGGTGGCCATTGGGGTTTTCATTTATCTGATGCGCGGGGCTGAAAATGCGCGCCTGTCGCTGGCCTATGCCTGCATTGCCGGCGGCGCGCTGGGCAATCTTATCGACCGGCTATGGCATGGCGCTGTGGTTGATTTCATTTCCCTCCACGCGGCAGGCTATTATTGGTATGTTTTCAATCTGGCCGATATTTGGATTACCTTTGCCGTGATTATTCTTATTTATGACGCTTTGCGCGACAGATGATTTCCGCTATACCAATTCCCATGAAAAATAAAACATTCTTATCGCTCACCGTCATCGCCACGCTGGCCCCCGTGCTGGCAGCTTGTGGTCTCGGCTATAGTAAAAATCCGCCCAATGAATTTAATGTCGTGCGTCGCGCGCCGCTCATTTTACCACCAGATTTTGAGTTGCGCCCGCCTTCAAACAGTGAAGCGGCTCCGGTTATTGCCACCGGCGCGGAATTGGCGCGCCTTGTTGTGCTGCGCACGCCATCAAGCGAAAAACAGCCCGATGCGGTTGAACAGCGCCTGCTTGACCAAGCCTCTAAAGACGGGGTTTATGGCAATGGTGTGCGCGATGCGATGCAAAATGAGCGCTCAGGCAAGGTCAGCATTGATGCCGATTTGGTTGAAAATCTGACCCGCGATCAGGCGGAAGTATCCGCCGAGTAATGTGGCGCGAGCGCGCATGACATCTCTTTTCAAACCTCTTTATGCCGCGCTGTTTTGCGTAGTTGTGTTGGTCGCTTGCGGCAAACCGACGGACGGGCCAAAGGTCGAAACAGCCGAGCTCGAAAACGGGTTGGAAATTATTGTCATTCCCGATTTCCGCGCCGATGTGGTGACCCATATGTTGTGGTATCGGGTCGGCTCGGCTGACGAACCAAATGGCAAATCGGGCATCGCCCATTTCTTTGAGCATCTCATGTTTCGCGGCACGGAAAATATCCCGCCCGGGGAATTTTCAAAAACCGTGGCGCGTTTGGGCGGACAAGATAACGCCTTCACCTCTTATGATTACACGGCCTATTTCCAGCGCATTACCAAAGACAAACTCGGCAAGATGATGGAGATGGAAGCCGAGCGCATGCAAAAGCTGATTATACAAGACGAGATTGTGGCGATTGAGCGCGATGTGATTTTGGAGGAGCGGTCCTCGCGCGTCGATGGGCGACCCGCCTCTTTGTTGAGCGAACAATTACGCCTCCGCCTGCATAAGGGCACGGCCTATGAAGTGCCGGTGATTGGCTGGCGCGCTGAGATTGAAAAGCTGAACGCAGTCGATGCCACCAATTTTTACCGCCGCTATTACGCCCCCGATAATGCCGTTTTGGTGGTCGCCGGTGCGGTGACGCTTGATGAGGTTTTGGCTTTGGCGCAAACCCATTACGGTGATTTGCAGCCCAGCGGTCAGCCGCGCGCGCGCCGCATCGCCGCGACGGACCTGACCGTGGCCGGTTTTGACCAAGCCGAAGTGCTGGCCGATCCGCGGGTGCGCCAGCCAAGCTGGCAGCGTCTCTATCGCCTGCCACAATATAGCAGTGCGGATAAACGCCAATTCGCCGCCGCCGATGTGCTGGCCGAAATTCTGGGCGGCGGGCTGACTGGTCGACTTTATCAAACACTGGTGATCGCTCAAAAATTGGCGGTGAATGTCGGTGCCTATAGCGATTCAAGCCGCCTCGATAATGGTGAGTTTATGATTTACGCCGTGCCAGCCCCGCAAGTGGATTTCGCCGAATTGGCGCGCGCCATTGACGATGAAATCACCACTATGCAGACCGCAGAGGTTGGTGCCGACAGCTTGCGGCGCGCCAAAAGACAGCTTATGTCTGATCTGGTTTTTGCCCGCGACAGCCAGCAAAGCATGGCCAATATTTTCGGCAGCGCCGCCATGATTGGCCTCAGCCCCGATGATGTGCTGGCTTGGGTCGATGAGATTGACGCAGTGACCGCCAATGATGTGCGCCGCGCCGCGCAAGCCTTTCTCAAACCGCGCCATTCCGTGACCGGCCATTTAACCGGAGAGATGGAAACCGGAGGGCAGCCATAATGTTTGGATATCGCTTGCTTCTCAGCCTGTGCCTGTTCGTCATGGTGACTGTCACCGCATATGCTGCGCCGCCCGTGCAATCGGTCAAATGGCGCGATATGGAAGCCTGGCTGGTCACCGATAACAGCCTGCCGCTCATCACCATGAAACTGGCATGGCGCGGCGGCACAGCCAGCGACCCAGTCGATAAAACCGGCCTGAGCATGTTAATGGCGCGATTGATGAATGAGGGCGCAGGCGAATTGCCGGCTCAGGCGTTTCAGCAGGCGATGGCCGATAACGCCATCTCACTATCTTTTTCGGCGAGCCGCGATGAGATGACCGGCACCTTGCGTTGCCTCAGCCGCTATCGCGCGGTTTGTTATAAATTGCTGCGCCTTGCCGTCACCGCCCCGCGTTTTGACGCCGAAGCCGTTACCCGCATGAAGCGCGAGCAAGCCACGGCGATTTTGCGTAATCAGCAAAACCCGCGCAGCATTGCCAATCAGGCGTTGATGAAACTGGCCCTTAATGCCCATACTTATGGGCGCGTTGGCAATGGCACGCAAGACAGCCTCGCCGCCATCACGCAGAGCGATTTGCGCCAGCATTATCAGGCCATGCTGGCGCGCGATAATTTGCATCTGGCTGTCGTCGGCGATATTGGCCGGGCTGAATTGCGCCGCGTCATGCGCGATGTTTTTTCAACCCTGCCCGCGCACAATAAAATGCCGCAAATTGCACCTGCCGAAATCGCAAACGGGCCGCAAACGCGCCATATTGACCGCGCCGGCCCGCAAACCAGTGTTGTTTTCGCGCAACAAGGGCTGGGCCATCACCACCCCCTATTTTTTGCCGATTTTGTGATGAACTCGATATTGGGCGGCAGTGGCTTTTCCTCGCGCCTAACCGAGCAAGTCCGCGAAGCGCGCGGCCTCGCCTATAGCGTTTACAGCTTCACCTCGAATTTTCAAAAAGCCGCCCTGTGGAATGGCTCGGTCGCCAGCGATAACACCACCGCTCAAGAAGCCGTCAATGTCATTCGCGGCGAGATGCGCCGCATGGCCAACGAAGCCGTGAGCGCGCCAAGATTGGCGGCGGCCAAAACCTATTTGACCGGCAATTATGCACTGCGATTTGACAGCGGGGCAAAAATTGCCGGACAGCTTTTGGGCGTGCAGTTAAATGGCTGGCCGATAAGCTATTTTAAAACGCGCAATCAAAAAATTAATGCCGTGACCCAAGCCGATGTGCAACGCGCCGCCAAATTGCTGAGCCCGGACCGGCTTTTGGTGGTTTCGGTCGGCGGCACGGCCATCACGCTTGATTGACGTAACAGCGATTGCAGCCGAGCGGCCTGCCCTATAGGCTAAGCGCATGTGGTTTTTACCCCTTTATGATGAGAATCCGAGCTTTCGAAAGCCCTATCTGACCTATGCCATTATGGCGCTCTGCGTGCTGTGGTATTTCGGTTATCAGTCGGCACAAGCCCCGCAAGCGATTTTGGAATATGGGTTTATTCCCGCCCGCCTGTTTGCCGGATATGACCCGAGCTTTGAATATGGCGTCAGCCCGCTGCCGGTCATTATTACTTTTTTGACGACAATGATAAGTCATGGCGGCTTTATGCATATTTTCGGCAATCTTTATGTCATGTATTTGCTGGCCGATAATATTGAGGACGCGATTGGCAATGGCCCGAAATTTATCGCCTTCGCCATCATCACCGGCACGATTGGCACATTGGGGCACGGGCTGGCCAACCCCGACAGCACCACGCCTCTGGTCGGGCTGAGCGGCGTCTGTTCGGCCATGATTGGCGCTTATATTCTGCTATGGCCACGCGCCAATATTAAAACCCTTATCGGGTTTTTCATTTTCTTCCGCACATTCAATATCCCCGCTGTGCTGATTTTTGCCTTTTGGCTATTCGGTCAGTTGGGCGGGTTTTTGAACCCGCAGGGCAATGTCGCCTATGATGTGCATATTTATTCGATGATTGCGGGCATGGCACTGATACCGTTTTTCAAACGCCCGCATGTCAAATTCTTTCAAAAGCCGTTCAGTCGCGCCTTTAGTCGCGGCGACGGGCCGGCCCATGTGCCCAGCGTCGGGGTACAAAAGTCACCACCGCGTCGCCAAATTGACCCGAATGACGGAAAAAATCCGTGGAATCGAGACTAATAGAAGCAAGATGAGTGATATTTCGCCCGCAATTTGATAGACTGATGGCCTGTCTTGGGGGTTTTCTTGTCTTATCTGAAGCGTATCGGTCTGCCTTTGCAAAAATTTATTCTGCCGTTTATTGCGCCGATGGCGGTGCTGTTGACGGCGGTGAGTTTGCAGCTATGGCAACCCTATCCGATTGAATTCACCCGCAATTTGGTGTTCGACCAATATAATCGCTGGCTGCCCCGCCACGAGCAAGACAGCCCGGTGGTTTTTGTTGATATTGATGAAGCCAGCCTAGCGCGGCTTGGCCAGTTTCCCTGGCCGCGCAGCGTGTTCGCCGATTTGGTTGACAATATGACCGGCTATGGTAGCGCCGCCATCGCCTTTGATATTTTATTCACCGAAGCCGACCGCACGGCCCCGGCTGAAATTCTGCCGGTTTGGGAGAATTTGCGGCTGAGTGAAAACGCCTCTGAATGGCAAGCCTTGCGCGCCGCCATCACGGCGCAAATCACCAGCCCCGACGATGCTTTGGCACGCGCGATAGCCGACGCGCCGGTGATTATGGCGACCATGATGAGTGATGAAGCCGCCCGCCTCGCCGCGCCGAAAGCCGGTATCGCCGTGCGCGCGCAAGGCTCAAGCGACACTGACGGCCTCGACCCGATGCGTAATGTGCCGGCTAGCAGCTTCGCCATTTCAAATCGCGATGTGTTGAATGATAACGCGCTGGGCCTCGGCTCGATAAATGCGCGCATTGATGATGACGGGATTATCCGCCGCGCCTCGTTGCTTTTTCGCGCCGGTGAGCATATTTACCCAAGTCTGGCGCTGGAGAGTTTGCGGGTGGCGCAAGGGGCCGGATCGATTGTCCTGCGTGCCTCTGATGTGCGCGGCGAAGGCAGCTATAGCGCAGGCTTTGGCTTATCGCGGTTGAAAGTCGGAGGGCTTATCGCGCCGATTGAACCCGATGGCAGCATGCGGCTTTACTTTGCCGAAAGCGCCGATATTCAAACCGTTTCGGCATATGAGATTTTGCAGCCTGATTTCGACATGACGCGGCTGGCCGGAAAAATTGCCTTTATCGGCACCAGCGCGGCAGGGCTGAAAGATATTCGCGCGACCCCGCTCAATCCGGCAACGCCGGGGGTTGAGGTGCATATTCAAACCGTGCAGCAAATGCTGGCCGGCACTTATTTAACGCGCCCAATATGGGTGCAAATGGCGGAAGCATTGGCCACCATGCTTATCGGGCTGGGCGTGGTGGTGATGGTCTATCGTTTCTCGCTGGTGCCGAGCATTGCCTTTTTGGGGCTGGCTCTTATTTCCGGCGCGGCGATATCTTGGCACCAATTTTCAAACCATCTTGTATTGATTGATCCGGCGACACCCGGCCTGTCGATTTTTCTGACCTTTTTAACGGCAGCGTTTTTGCACTTTCTGGAAACCGCACGCGAGCGGCGCGAAGTACGCAATGCGTTTCAATATTACCTCGCCCCCGATATGGTTGAGCAAGTCGCCAGCGACCCTGACAAGTTGAAACTGGGCGGCGAGACCCGCGATTTGACGATTTTGTTTTGCGATATTCGCGGCTTCACCAGCATCTCTGAAGCCTTTGCCGATGCGCCTGAGAAGCTGACGCATATCATTAATATTTTTCTCACCGGCCTATCGAGCGTCATTCAGACCCGCAGCGGCACAATCGATAAATATATTGGCGACAATATTATGGCGTTTTGGAATGCACCGACCGATGTCGCGCAGCATGGCTACCAGGCCTGTCGCGCCTCGCTGGAAATGGTGGACGCGCTGGTTGAGGTCAATGAAACCCTACGCCAAGACGCATTTCTCGGCGGCTTTAAGCAAGAAATTCGCATTGGTATCGGGCTGAATTCAGGCGCGACGCTGGTCGGCAATGTCGGCTCAGACCAGCGCTTTAACTATTCCGTGATGGGCGACACGGTAAATGTGGCGGCGCGCTTGGAAGGCCAGACCAAAGATTATGCCCAAACCATATTAATCGGCGAAAGCACGTATTCCGACGCTATGACAGCCATTGATGACGGACAGCCGCCAATGGCTTTTTTGGAGCTCGACCTGATTGCGCTGAAGGGCAAGGCGCTGCCGCAACGGATTTATGCGCTGATAGGCGGCGCAGAAATGGCCGAAAGTGAAGATTTTCAAAGGCTGAAAGCCGGTCAGGGCGCGGTTTTACAGGCTTATCGGGCGCAATCTTGGGATGTTGCCGAAAAGACAGCCCGCGCGCTTTGTGCGACCCATCCGGCGCTTGGAGACTATTATGAGATGCTGATTGGTCGTATAAATGCCTATCGAAAAAATCCGCCCGAGGCGGATTGGGCCGGGCAATTCATTGCCCAAACGAAATAAGGGCAATTTATTGCCCAAAATTAACGCGGAGGCTTTTGGCGCGCTCATGCAATTGGTTTTCTGGGGAACCCGCGGCTCTTTGCCGATGAACACACCAAACCATCGCCTTTTTGGCGGCAATACCGCGTGCATTGGCGTTAATGCGGGCGGCGATATGGTGGTGTTTGACGGCGGCTCGGGTCTTATTCATTTGGGCTCTGAGATGGTTGAGCGCGACCGTAAAGAAATTGATATTTGCTTTTCGCATTTTCACTCCGACCATATTTGCGGCCTGCCGTTTTTTAAGCCGCTTTTTGACAGCAGCTTCACCGTCAGGCTGCATAGCTTCGGCACCAATGATGCGACGCTTTATGACGCGATAAGCGGTTATTTGAGTAGCCCGATTTTTCCTATCGGCCTTGCCGATTTCAAGGCGCAGATTGAGTTTGTCGAGCATGGCGCAGATGATGCGCTGAGCATTGGCGATTTGCGCGTGAGTGCTTGCCCCATTCCGCATCCGGGCGGGGCACATGCGCTGAAAGCCGTCAGCGCAACGAACACGCAAGCCAATGAAGGCAAAAGCTTTGTTTATGCGACCGATACCGAACACAACCCGGCGGAGATAAACGCCAGCCTTGTGGCCTTTATGCGCGAGGTCGATATGGCGGTATATGACTGCACTTATGATGACGCTGAGTTTGCCGCCAAACAGGGCTGGGGTCATTCAACCTGGCAAGAGGGCTTGCGCTTGGCCATGGCGGCGCAAGTGAAGCAATTCGGCATTTTTCATCACGAGCCTGAGCGCAGCGATGAGATGCTACTGGCGATTGAAGCGCAAGCGCAAGAGATGATGCCGCACAGTTTCGTGACGCGTGACTATATGCGCATTGAGTTGTGAGCAGAGCCGAATTTTCGCGTGAGAATCATCTTTTTTTGGCTTAAAGTTTAACCTATGGAAAGAACCATGCGTATTGCCGCTCGTATGTTCGAGCAAAATGACACGCTGTTTATCGGCGCTGGCATTGCTGTGCTTGTGCTGATTTTGCTGGTGATTGTCTCGCGCCGCATGCGCCGGTCACCTGACATGGCGGGGTCAGTGGCAGCACCCAATGGCCCAACTTTACCTGATGGCGATATTGACCTTGAAATGGCTGATGATGCCACGGCGCATGGTGAAACCATTGTCTTTGAGACCGAAATTTCACCCGACCGTTTGGATGATGCCGTGGCGCATCAGTTTGATTTGGATGATGACGCGCTCGACGATATAGACGAGCTGACCATTCCCAAAGTCGGAGAAGCGCCCCTGCCGCGCAAGTCTCGGTTTTTCAGCGCGTCTTGGCTGCACCGCGAAAGCCCCGCAGAGCCGACAATCATTGCCGAGGGCTTTGAAACGCCCGACAGAAAAACCATGCAAGAGGCCGGTGAATGTGCGCGTCTGGCGGAGATCGAGCGCAATATGCTGGCCTTACGTGAACTTTACGAGGCCGGACTTATCGCGCCGGAAGTCTATGTGCTGAAAGCGCGCGAATTCGCGGCACAAGCGGCCTGACCCATGCCACGCGCGCAAAGCGGTTTCACGCTTCTTGAATTAACCACAACACTGGCCATTATCGGGGTGATTTCAGCCGCGCTTATCGCCGTGATAACCAATCTGAACACCCAAAGCGAGCGGATGAATTCGCAAACCGAATTGCTGGTCACAAGCAAGCAATTATTCGAACTGATTGAACCCTGGGCTGCCTTGGCCGGTCATAAACAAGCCACCCCGCCATTGCCGGAAAAAAAGGCTTATGAAATTGTCAGCAGCTCGCATATTAAATTTTGCTATGACCTCGACGCCACCAATCGTCAGCAAAGAGAATTTCGACTGCGCGATAAAAGACTGCAAGAGCGCGTTGAGAATAATTTCGGCTGCATGGTTGCGCCGAATGAAAATGGCTGGGTAGATATCAGCGCGCCGCTTATTCGTACACTGACTTTTTCTGATAATGATGGCAGCGATTACTCGCTCGACATACGCTTGCAGTTGGAAAAAATCGTGCCCGGCACAAATGAAATTACCGCGACGACAGTGCGCCGGCGCTTCAATATGTTCGCAATGACCTTGTATTAGGGCGCGGGGGGTATCATCAATGCGTAGCCTCAATCACCAAAAATCGGCAAGCGGCGAGCAGGGCTTTGCGCTTTATCTCGCCATTGGCTTTGTCGTCTTGATTTCCGTGCTGGTCGGTTCTGTAGGCACCAAGCTCAATATCGCCTCTTTGAACGATGCCCGCCAAACAGATCGGCGCGCTGCGCTGAATGATGCCGAAGCGGCTCTGGGTTTGGCTTGGCACAGATTATCGGAAGAATTTGCGCTCGATAATAATTGGCCCGTCGCCGCCAGCTCGGCCAGCGACACCAACGTAACCGGCGACCGCGACAACTGCGTCGGCTCGCATGAAGCCGCCCCGACGGATTTTTTCGCCTCAGAGCGCGCCAGTGTCGGCGACAGGGCGCGGCGGTTTTTTGTGAAGCGCGATGGCGCGACCTATCGGCTCTATGGTTGCGGCTATGATGCCAAAGGCACGCGGGCCGCTTTCGCCCTTTATCAAGTGACCGGCTCGGTGCTGACCCTCACCCGCACACGGCGCTATTAAGATTTTTTCGGCTTACGGCGTTTTTAATTTCTTGTAAAAATTGCGCGTGCGTGTCATGCGCCGCCCACTGGGGCTGAGCAATGTCAGGGTGGAAATATAGCTGATCGGACTGGCACCGGCGCTGACCGCGAGGGTAGATGCTGCCGGACTATATCCATTATCGGTAAATAAAATGGCCAGTCCGAGCGCATCGGGGTCGCCTTCAAAATCATAGGCGGCGGTGACCGGCAAAACGCCATCGCGTTGAAACTGAACCGCCAATTCATTCATCACGCCATCTGCAATCATGCCCATGCGCGCGTGCGCCCAGCTTGTCTCCATGATGGCGCGATTGGCGCTGACCATGGAAATGGTGCCGATAATGCCGGTGGTGATGACGGTGAGCGCGACCATCACCTCGACCAGTGAAAAGCCGCTTTCGCCGCGTCTAGTTGAGGTCATAATAGCGCGCTGAATTGACCGGCATTTCACCGGCCTTAGGCGTAATCACTTCAGGGGCCAAGAATATCACCATTTCTTGCGATGATTTGGCGTCGGAACTGGTGCCGAGGAAAGTACCCAAAAGCGGGATACCGGTCATACCGGGCAGCCCGTTGCGGGTTTTTGAATTATCTTCCGTATAAAGCCCGGCCAGCACAATCACATCACCCGGCGCGGCGATAAACTCAGTATTTATCCGGCTCTGAATCTTATCAGAATTAGCATCGGCGGTAACAAAGAAGTCGTCATTAAAGGCAATCTTCAGGCGCACATGGTCATTCAGCGGGTTGATCACCGGCGTCACATTCAGGCTCAATGTCGCTTGGCGCGGCTCATAAGTGGTGGTCGACTCACCCGGCACGGTTTGCCCGCCCGGCGTCACAACCGGCGCCGAGGTGGCGGTGACCGGCAGATAGCGCGTTTCGGATTTTTCGATCAGGGCCTCGCAACCATCAAGCGCCAAAATGGTCGGGCTCGACACTTTGCGGCCCAGGCTATTGCTTTCCATGAAATCAATCGTCCAGGCAAGGCCGAGGCGGAAATTATTCAAGGTAAAGCTATTGGCGGCGGCGGCGCGGTCGGCAAATTTCAGCGCGCCCTGCACACCGAAAAGCGCATTGTCACGCACCTCAACCAAACCCGGTAATTGACCGGTGACCGTATCCGGCAAGGCGGCGATATCGGCATCGGTTTTGGCCGCCGTCCGCACCGCATTTTGCAGCTTGCTTTGCAGTTGACGCTGCCAGTTTTTGGCAACATTCACCATAAACACTTCAACCAAAACCTGCTTATCGGGCTTGTCGAAGCTTTCTATCAACTCAGATACCAACTCAATATCGTGACGGAAACCGGAAATGATAATCGTGTCGCCAACCGCCGTGACAGTGGGACGACGAAATGCCGAGTCGGTCAGAAAGATGGTTGATGGCGCGGTGGCCGCCGCGTCCTCATCTTCAGACCCTGCCGCCTCGGCAGGCGCATTGGTCGCTTGCGGCGCGGTCGGTTTATCGGTCGCGCCCGCCTGGATCGTTGGGGCAACCTCACTCGCAACCCCACCGGCAACCTCACCGGCAATATCGCTGGTAATATCACTGACACTGGTGCTGGCCAGCGCTTCTTGCAATGGGTCGAAAACCGGCACGCCTTGCTCGGCAATCAACCGCGCCCGTGCTTCGGCTTCGCGCTCTTCTCTCTCGCGCGCCAAGCGGTCAGCCTCGGCGCGTTCCTCGGAAGCTTTTTCGGCGGCAATCATCGCATCGGGATAAAGCTGCTCAAAATAGCTGGACAGCTCGGTCTGAATTTCGTTCACCCGATCGGCGCTATCGCCGCCGCAACTGGCTGCGCCTTCGCTATTATAGACGGTAAATTTTTCCGTATAAATCGGCTCGCTGGTTTGCAGATTGGCATCGCGCACCACGCGGCCCCGCAATTCATCAGCATCGGGCACATTGAGGAAGGCCGGCTGATTGCCATTGTCATTTCTGTCTGCGCCGTCATTCATCTGCTGCATGGCATCATCTGATGCGTCACCCGACAGGCTCGCCATTTTGGCCGTCTGATTGGCTGATGTCAGGCGCACAACCACCTCATCGAGCAATTTTTGTTTGCTGCCGCGCTCCGTTGTCAGCATGGCCAGCGCTTGGTCAACATCTTCCAGCGCAAATCGGGCGGTCTGGGTTTTCGTTGCCTGCTCTTGACGTTCAGTCGCGGTTTCAAGGTCAAGCTCATCAAGGGTGCGCTCATTTACCAGCGCGGCTTCTTTGAAGGTGACAATGGCAGCGGCCACAGCGGGTGAGTGGTCATCTTCGATAATCGCATCATTGGTCAGCGAGCGGACGCGACCGGCCTCATCGGGATGCTGGAAGTAATTTTGATAAATCTGGCGCAATGCCGCCGTATCATTTTCAAGCGAGCTTATTTTACGCAGATTGCGCGCGCGCCGATTATGCAATTCGGCAGCCGCGACCGCGTCATCCACACGCTCGTTAAATTCAGCGCGGGTATAAAAACGCGCAACGTCCATTTTGCGGTCATAGGCCATTGCCAGACCATAATTATCAATCAGAATATCGAAAATATCGAGCGCATCTGCGCGCGAAATATCGAGGCTGACTTTTTGCGGCGCGGCATTGACCGCCGGTGACAAATAAACCTGCATATTTATTGAGCGCGCCAGAGACTTGAGCGCAGTCGGCAATCTGAGACCCGACAGGTTGACGCTCAAGCTGCGCGAACCGACCTCGTCGGACAAATCATCCATGCGCCCCAAAGATACACCGGTGGCGACATCATTGCCGACAAACAGAAAACTTTTTTCCAGCGAGACATATTCATCTTTGCGTGCCAATTCATTGCGCCCAAACAGCGCCAATGCCCCAAGCTCGTTATTATCACTCAGGCCGATAATCGTCGTCGGCTCAGCTTGCGCATATTGCTCTTCCAAATCAGCAATAAAGCCTTGCAATAATTTCTCATTGGCAATCTTGAACCCCTGCAAAGTCAGGTCGCGCGATTTTGAATGGCGCATATCCATCTGGTCGAGCAACAGTTTTTCAATGTTATAACTGGCCAGCACATCTCGCCGCTGGCGTCGAATAGTTTCAGTGCGCTTATCAATCGCTTTAAGCTGGCTCTCCAAAGAGCGTTTGCTCGAAACCAGTTTGCCTTTGCCTGCGCCAGTATTTGGGAGCTTTAAATCTTGCAACGACATCTCGGTCATTGATTGAGCGACAACGCCGTCCGCAATCTCGTCAATTTCAATTTTGCCCGGCACCCGCACTTGCAATAATTCGCGGCGTGGCGGCAGCGGTTTCAAATTTGCCGCCCGATTAGTGTCAATGCCATCAAGCGCAGCTTGTTCCGCGCGCACAGCAGCGCGGCGGTCGTCAAAGCGTTGCACCGCCCCCGAAATGCTTAAGTCGCGCCCGGTGCGCGTGCCACAGCCATAAACATTGACGCATAGCACCCCCACAATGGTGAGCCGCATGACTTTTTCAGGAACTGTAACTCTACGCAAAAACTTTTCTCCATCAGCGCTTTAAGTCAACGTTGTCATCAGGTTTTTCTATTTCGGACGCCGCAAATTACCGGTCGCGCGCACTTTGGTAATTTTGCCAATCGCCTCGGTAATCACCTCGCGCGCAATATCGGCCATATAACGATTAATCCATTCTTCCATCATCGGGCGAATAACTTGCGCCACTGCCAGCTTAATTGCCTCCTGCGAGCGCTTGGTATCGAAGACGCTGGAATAACGCAAAAACTCGGCGCGGAGCGCAATCGTCGCTTCCTCAGTAATGGCCAAATCCAGCCCGCGCATAAAATGCTGAATGTCACGGTTTGACATGGCGGCTTGCTGGTCGCCGTCACGGTTTGCCAGATCTGTCTCAAGACTGGTTTCAGCCTGCCCCAATAAATCCTTAATGGCGCGTTTGTAATCATCTTCGGTCCGCAACGTGTTCATGCTTTATCCTCGTTAGAAAACGAATCTCTTCTGACTATCCGACTATAAAGCTGTTTGGGTAACAGGTGATGGAAAATCAGTGGATTATTGCGCGGCAGACAGTAGTTGTGGCGCAAAAAACAACCAGATAAGCGCCATGGGGGTCAGAAAACAGCCAAATGGCAGTTGCGCCGCTTGCTTACCGGCATTTTGTCCCTGCGCCGCCAAAATTGCCAAAATACCTAAAGACGCGCCGCTTATGCTGGCGGCAAACAGAATCGGCATCAAGGCCAATGGCCCCAACCAAACCCCCAGCATAGCCATCAGCTTGACATCGCCAAAGCCCATACCATCTCGTCCGCGCAATAATTTATAGGCCGCATTGATAAAATAAATGAGTGCAAAGCCGCAAATGCCGCCCAGCACCGCATCAGTCATAATCGGCAAGCCCGGGGCCTGAAAAAGTGCCAACCCCAAGCCCAAAGCCAAACCGCCCAAACTCGCCCAATCGGGAATAATGAAGGCGTCCATATCGGTCAGAAAAATCACTACCATCAGAATCATAAACGGCACAAAACTGAAAAATACCGGCAGGTTGAGTTGGGTGAAGGCCAACACCAGCAATGCCGCCATCGCCAGTTCAACGAATAAATAACGCCGGGGCAGTTTTTGACCGCAACAATTGCTGCGCCCGCCATGGCGCAGATAACCGAATATCGGCAGATTGGAAAAAAAACTGAGTCGTTTGCCGCAATAAAAACAGGCGGAGGGCTGCCGCACCCAATCCTCGCCGCGCAAGGTCCGTAAGGCCGCAACATTGGCAAAACTGCCGAGGCAGGCGCCGATAAGCGCGACTAAAGACACTAAATAAAAGCTATCGGCCATGAAGTTTACCCGCAAAAGTGATGGCCGGTCAGCACATCTGCTCTGGCCAAATTTTAGAACCGCCAGTATAAACAGGTTACGAGTTGTCGAGTAGAGTTAAAGCTGAAAATGTCTCAAGCCGAAAAACCCATTCCCACAGATAATCCCGTTTATCGTTATCTTGACGAGTTGCCGAAGGAATATCGCATATCGGATTTTCATATGCGGTCGGGCAGCCCGCTGGCAATTCGGGTTAATGGCGAAATTCAAATCATGCAAGATTGCCCGATTACCCATGGTATGCTCGACGGTATATTTCGGCACGAATTGGACGACGAGCTTTATGACGGCTTTGTCGAGACCAAAGATATCGACTTTGCGATTACGGTGAACGGCGCGCGCTTTAGGGCAAATGGCTATCACACGCTTAATGGCTGGGGTTTGATTTGCCGAACGATTGTGACCGAAGTGCCGAACATTGACCAACTTGGTTTGCCCGCCGCCGTGCATAACGTGCTGGGCGAAAAAAAGGGGCTGGTTTTGGTCACCGGCCCGACCGGCTCGGGTAAATCAACTTCGCTGGCCTCGATGATTAACAAGATCAATCGCGAACGCGCCGAGCACATCATCACCATTGAGGACCCGGTGGAATTTGTTCACTCGGAAATTAAATCAATTATCTCCCAGCGCGAAGTGGGCCGCGATACGATGAGCTTTGCGTCGGCGTTGAAAGGCGCATTGCGCGAAGACCCAGATATTTTATTGCTCGGCGAGATGCGCGATTATGAAACCATTTCATTGGCCCTGACCGCCGCCGAGACCGGCCATTTGGTTTTCGGCACGTTGCATACTTCCGGCGCAGCCGAAACAATTAACCGCATCATTGATGCTTTTCCGGCTGAAGAACAACCCCAAGCCCGCTCAATGGTAGCATCATCTTTACAATTAGTGATGACGCAGCAATTGATGAAACGCAAAAGCGGTGGCCGCATCGGCGCATTTGAGGTCATGGTTTGCGTGCCGGCGATTAAAAACCTCATTCGTGAAGACAAGATTCCCCAAATTGCCACAGTCATGCAAACCGGCGCGCAATACGGCATGATTACGATGGAGAAGTACCTTGATGAGTTAGAAAAACAAGGACTAGTTGTTGTCGATGGGGAGTAAACATTCGACTTGATACTTGTCAGGCTCGCCCAGCTTTCCCTAATATCCTTTTGTACTGACAGAAATAGCTTGTTGGATGGCACACGTTCTAGCGAAGATCAGGGCGGAGATAAATGCAAAAAATAAGAGCTTTAGCGACTAAAAAAGCTTATCCTCCAGAAAAAATTAATACTAAGTTCGCCTGGTAGACTGCAACCATCTAGAACACCGAAACGACCCTAGGCACGAAAAAATATACACACTAAAATGAACGTTCCCATTAAATCAATGAACTGCGAACTGCTGATTCTGGTCGGAATTGAATTAAAAACATCGCGTCTTTAATTAACAAAGTCTTTTCGGGTTTCGTGTCTTGAGGCAAACTTCAACAAAAAAGGCGCCGTGCAAGCACGGCGCCCAGATTTACAGTTCTTTACCGATCAAAAATTGGCAATAGTATTTGACATTTTTGTCAGAATACCACTGTTGTCATCAACTTTTGAGCAATAGTAAACATCAATGTGCGCCACCGTATCTTTAACACGAACAACAACATCTCCATCAACGATATCACCAGCGGCAGCACCCAAAAGCGAACAAGCGGCCGTACCGTCATCAGCAATATCTACATCGCTAGACACTGCTTGCACCGCAACTGACCCGGTACGAGACTGGGTGTAGGGGTTTTTGAACGTCTCAAACGGATGATCTTCAGCACCCAAACCGCCCAAGCAACCAGTGGCCGCTGCGGCATCGTCTGCAGACGTAGCGGATGGAGTATTTGCAATGTTACACTCACTAGGGTCGACATCAATACCAGCAGATCGTATGGTTTTAGCATTTAGCAGCCATTGATGGACCGCTTTTGCATTATTTTCTGTAACTGACTTTTTAGTACTATCGATGTAGCCCTGGTATCCGACTACACCCACGGCCGCCAATACGCCAATGATTGCGACAACAACTAATAGCTCAATAAGGCTAAAACCTTTTTCGCTTTTACTTCGAAATTCCATTGGAACTCTCCTTTGAACTCAGAAGCGCTAAACGCGCCATTCCCAACAAAATGAATAAACTTCAAATTCATTAGATTTGCAACCGCTTTTCAAAAGTTTTTTGATGTTGTATATCGTTAAAACGCTTTTATTTTCTTAGGTTTTTTTGGGTTCTTTAATGGCTTTTCAGTTCAAACGCGACCGCGGCGAAAATATCACTCTACAGCTTGCGGGTGACATTGACTTAGAGGTAACGCCTGAGATTAAAAACCTTATTGCCAGCCAGACTGAAGACGCGGCTTCTTTAACAATTGATGCAAAAAATATCAGCTATTTGGACAGTTCCGGTGTCTCAATTTTGATTATTGCCATGCAAACCTGCAAACAAAAAAAGATTAAATTTAATATTGCTTCTATCAGCGATGAGGCAATGCGCGTTTTGCAACTGGCCAAGCTTGATAAAATTTTGCCGATTGAAGCTGTCTCGGGGCCTGCCGATTTAGTTGATGTAGATGTCTTCTCGAAAACTGGTGATGCCGACACAGCAATTGCCAGCGAGATTTCAGCCCCACTGGACAACGCGCCTTACGAAAACGAACCCTTAACAACCGAACCATCTCCAGCCACTCCTTCGGCAGACGATGATTTAATCGCCGCCATCGCGAGCGGTGATATGGGTGACGGCGGCGGCTCGGCACATGAACAGCCTGCGCCTGAAATAGGTGCACAACCAGAGCCAGAGCCAGAGCCAGAGCCAGAGCCAGAGCCGGAACCGGTATCACCCCAAGCACCGACAAGCGCCGGAAATGCTGATAAATCCAGTGGCTCAGGTGGCGGGGGCTTCACACCGGGGACATTCGGCTGATAAAATGCCGGAAAGCAGTAGTCAGCTCGATATTGTTTACCGCATGATGTCAGCGTTTGCCTCAAGCTCTGACATGGCGCAAACACTTTATGAAGGCCTTGATTATATTCGCGAAGAAATTGACGCAGAGGCAGCGAGCTTTTTTGTACTGCAAGAAGATGGCGATACGCTGCGGTGCGAGGCCTGTATCGGCCCGATCGATATTACCGGCCTTGAAATACCAGCCAGTCAGGGCATTGTTGGTGCGGTTACCAAAAGCGATGAAATGCGCTATGTGCGTGACACCGCCAATGACCCGGACTTTACCGGCGCGGTTGATGCCAAAACCGGTTTCGAAACAAAATCCATGATTTGTGTGCCGGTATCGGGGCATGGCAAACAATTTGGCGCATTGCAACTAATCAACCGCCGCGATGGCGCACTGTTCAGCGATGATGATGCTGCGCTGGTTTCGGTTTACGGCAAAAGCGCGGCATTGGCTTTGGCCAACTCGCAAATGGCTACGCGCATGGTCGAGGCTGATAATTTTCAGCGCGATTTACGCATGGCCTCGCGTGTGCAGGAAAGCCTTTTTCCAAGTGCAGATTTTGCTTTTATTCATGGCGTAAATGTGCCGAAAAAAGGTGTCTCGGGTGACCTTTATGATTATGTCGAACGGGACGATAAGATTTATTTCTGCATGGCCGATGTGTCCGGCAAGGGCACAGATGCCGCTCTCGTAATGGCCAAAACGCACAGCCTGTTTCGCTCGCTCAGCCGCGATAATCCGCCGGTCAATCTTTTGGCGGCGCGGATTAATGCCGAACTGGTGGAAACCGCTTTTAACGGTATGTTTGTGACGGCAATTATCGGCTGGTATGAACCTGAAAGTGGTGTCATGCAATGCTGCAATGCTGGTCATGAGCCGGGGCTAATTGTCGATGCGACGGGCCGTTTTTCTTATGTCGAAGCAAGCCTGCAACCGCTTGGTATTCTCGATTTCGAGGCCGACGACATGGTTGTTGAACATCACGACCTCAGCGCAGCGCGGCTGTTTTGCTATTCCGATGGCATTACCGAAGCCGAGATTGGCGGCACCATGTTGGGCGCGGCCAAATTGGCGGCCATTTTATCGGAACAAATGGGCTTCGCCATTGCCGATCAAATTGTTCATACTGTTGACGTGGTACGACAGAAAGCCGACCGGCTGTCAGATGATTTAACCCTATTGGGACTGGGCTGCGCACCGCGCAAACAAACCGCCGGCAGTTTGCAGACCGGCATTGTCGAACCGACACTGAGCGGTGAGCAATTATTATTCACCATCTCAGTCACCAATGAAGTACCGGAACTGCGTCGCCTACGCCGCGAGATAGAAACCCAATTGGGCGACACACCGGCGCGCAGCATTGCGATGAATGTTTGCCTCGCCGTTGATGAGGCGACACAGAATATCATTCGCCATGCCTTTCCTGATAACATGAGCGGGCGCATTGAAATTGGCGGTTATATTATGGCGGAAAAATTGCACATCAGCATCACCGATACGGCGCCGCTGATTGACTTAGATAAGGTAAAGCCGCGCGATCTCGGCGATATTCGTGAGGGCGGTCTGGGCACACATTTAATTCAGGAAGTCGCAGATGAAACCCGATGGTGGCATGATGATGGCCGCAATCGCCTTGATTTAACTTTCACGCTTTAATCGCCCGCCCGTACCGCATGTCGCGCCGTGCCGCTCTAATGAGTTGCAGCCGCTTTTTCAACTCGTTTCTCGCCTGCGCCGCAGCATCTGGTGCGAGCGGCGCACCATAAGTAAGGCGGCAAAATAAATCGGCAAATTGCTGCACCGGTTCGGCCAATAGGGGCGTCGCCTCGGCCCATCGCTGGGCGAAATTCATGCGCCCCTCATGAGCCGCGCGCGCCAGCCCATCTTTGCGGGCTAAAGCCAGAAATTGTTGGTCGACCCGCTCGATCGGGTCGCGCCGCACCCACCAACGCCATAAAAATAGAGGGGCGATGAAGGCCAAGCTCGCCAACAGCCAAAAACTAACAAAAGAAATAAGCCGTCCCAGCACAGTGCCGGATAATAATTCGCGTCGCGCCTCTTCATCATAAAGCACAATGTCGCCGTTCAAACGCACCACAAAAGCATCGACACGCTGCAAGCCGCGCCGCATGACGCCGTTCCAGCCGAGCAATGTCTCGAAATTTTTGGCCTCGGCTTGTCGTGCGCGAAAGTAGGTCATCGCGCTGGGCACAACTTGCGTCGGGTCGAGGCGCAACCATTCGCCGGGATTAATTTCAGCCTCCACCCAAGCGTGGGCATCGGATTGTCGAATACGGTAATACCGCCCAAAGCCGTTCCACTCGCCGCCGTGATAGCCGACTACAACATGGGCCGGAATACCCGCGGCGCGTAACGCCGTTGCCATCGCCATGGCGTAATGGCTGCAATAGCCGTTTTTGGTATCAAAAAAGAAACTGTCCAACCGCCCTGCCGGCGTACCGCCAAGCTGGTCGGGCCGCAAGCTATATTGATAGGCACCGGAGGCGAAGTGCGCCAATAGGCGGTCTATGAACTCTTGCCGCGACCCGCTTTGCGCGAAATTTTCCCGCGCCCAAGCGGCCAATTTGGGCTGACCGAAAATTTGCAAACTGGTTGGCACAGTGGCGCGATACGGGTCATCAAGGCTTGAGGTCACCAGCACTTGCTGGTCCAGCACGCTGCTGAGGCCGCGCTTTACATATTCGCCATAGCGATTGAGCCGTGCATTATCATCAATCCGCGCCGCCAGCGCGATTCCCAAAACCGGATGCCAATCGGGGGCTTGGCGCGCATGGCGAATGCGATAACGCAATGTCGTATCAACCCGCCCCAATCTTTTATCAAAGGGCAGCGCGCCGATTTGTGCATCGCGGCGCGGGTCGCGAGTCCAGCTTGCGCCACCCACCAAGCCCACCACAGCCCCCCGCCAATACAGATCATTTTGCGGCAGAGGCTTATCGACAAACGCCCGGAACGCATCATCGCCGTTTAATATCACGCTGGAAAAACGCCCCATATCGAGACGCTCACCGACACCGCTGGAGGCTTGCGGCGCGACCAGCCCCGGGATCGCCGCCGAATTAATGCGCGGCATCAAAATGAAAGCAGCAATGGCAAAAAACAAAGAACCCGACAGCGCCAACACAATCGGCAATAAGCGAATACGCAAACCCGAAAGCGGCATATCATTTATCCGCAGCGTATAAACACCGGCATAGAAAATCACCGCGACCAGAAGCAGCAAGAAGACAAAGACATTGGTCGATAACACCATGACGCACAGCGCCGGAAAAATAACGCCAATCAGATTAAATGCGCCGGGACGACCGTCTTCCGTCACTTGCTCGCAAACCGACAGCACCAACACCACCAGCATGAAATACGGGGCTTGCGGCGGTTGCGCCAATTGCGCCAATAAGGCCAGCATGGCGGGGATCAATGCCAGCAAAAAAGCGGTGCGCCACCATCGGCGCGGCATCAGCGTCACCGGCCACATTAATAGCCACAGCAAGACAGCGCGCATATCGGTAAACAGCGCCATCATCAACGCCACCGGTGCGGCGGCTAATGCCAGCAGCAGCGCGGTTAATTGCGCCTTTGCCGAGCCGGGCAGAAAGCCGAGCTTACTGTGTCCGCGCCAAAGCATAAAACGCCTTCTCCCGAGCTGGTTTGTCGTAAATCTGATATTCCGCGCCCAATAGCGTCATGCGCGCCGGTGCGCCAATGCGCTCTGCGACCAGCAAGCCGCCCGATAAATAAGACAGGCTGCTTTCCAAATCCCCTTTGGGTTGGCGCAATATCATCTCGCCTTGCGTGTCGAGACCGTGGTCGCGCACCATTGTCTCGCGCGTCGCCGCATAACGTTTCCAATCAATCCGCCCCGGCGGGTCAGACGGACCATAATCACGCAAATCGCCCAATTCATCGGCTAAATTATTTTGCTGGCGTTTTTGCTCGGCAAGCTGTGTCGAGGCAGCCGGATTGCCGCGCGGATAGGCTTGCACCGCCTGCTGGTTCGGCAGGGGCGCAACCACAATTGTGCCGGGCGGGCGTAGCCAACTCCACGCACGCGCAATGCCGAAAGGAAATAATGTCTCGACTTTCAGCGGCGGCACATCATAAACCCCGCGCGCCAATATACCGACCGGCACCAGAAGGCTTGTCGCCCCATTCGATAAATCAAGCGGTATATCGCCCATTGGGCCGCGGAGTTTGAGATTGAAAGCGGGCTGGTTTTTGCGCAGCGCGAGGCGAATATGCTGTACGCCATCGGCGAAGTAATAAGGCTCGAGATGAATATCAACCTGCAATCCTTGAATATTGCGCACGCTGGCAATCAGGGACAGCATGAAAACCAAGAATAGAAAAATCACCCCGAGCAGAATAAAATTATTCTGCACCTTATAGCCCATCGCAAAACTGGCCAGCACCATAAATCCAGCATAAAGCCCGTAACGATTGGGCAAAATAAAAATTTGGCTTTGCTTAATCAGCCATGTGCCGCCGGTCCATTTGCGGCGGCGCATACTGAGATATTGTGTCAGGCGTTCTGAGAATGACAGCGATTTTCTTTGATGTGTTGCGGCACCTGACATGACGACACTCTTTGTCTATTGGCCCTTACGGCACTTCCACTTGTTGCAAAATATCTTGCAGTAAAGCGATGCTGGCACCGGTGACCGGGCCCATACGATGCTGCAAAGCCGGCACAAATACGGCTTGCACATCTTCGGGGCGGCAATAATCGCGCCCGTCAATCATCGCGTGCGCCTGCGCCAGACCTTTGACCTGTATCAGCGCGCGCACCGATAAATTGGGCAGGCTGGCCGCCCGCAAACGCGCCGCAAGATTTTGCAAATAGCCGATAACTGCATCATTGAAAATAATTTGCGCGCATTGGCGGCGCAGCTTGTTGAAATCACCCGCCGATAAAACCGGCGTGCCATGCTCGAAATTTTCCTCGCCCGATACGGCGTCGCGCAGAATATCGGTTTCCACCGCATCTGAGGGCAGCCCCAGACTGAATGAAACAGCAAACCTATCGAGTTGACTTTCGGGCAAGGGCGACACGCCGATTTGCTCGGTCGGGTTTTGCGTCGCAATAACGATAAACGGATCAGGCAAGGTAAAGCTCGACCCGTCAACCGTCACTTGCCGCTCGGCCATCGCCTCCAGCAAGGCCGACTGGCTTTTGGACGGCGCGCGGTTCAACTCATCGGCCAGCAATACTTGCGTGAAGACCGGCCCCTGACGAAAATCAAAATCGCCGCTTTTCGGGTCGAATATATTGACGCCAACAATATCTGACGGCGTTGTGTCATTGGTGCATTGCAAGCGGCTCCAATCGAGCTGCAAATGATAGCCAAGCGCACGCGCTAAGCTGGTTTTGCCCATGCCTGGCGCATCTTCAATCAGCAAATGCCCGCCCGACAGCATCGCCGCCAGCGCCAGACGCACTTGTTCCTCCTTATCGCGCACCGTTACCAAAACGGCGGATACGACATCTGCCAGACAAGCAATATCCGGCGCGCCCTCAACAGACTTTTCTTCAGCAGCACTCATAAGCAACTCACGACTAATATTTCAGCCACAATATAGTCTAAAGATGCAAAAACCATAATCAAACTTGCTTTTTTTTCTCCGATAACCCAGTTTCTGCCAATGAGTAAGAGTGATTTTGCAGCAACTGTTGCACCAACGCCCATTGTCCATTGCCGCCATTGTCGGTTTTGGGACGCGCATATGCTGGCGCGCCCAACGCGAACACCGGAAGGTTTGTGTCGACGCAAAGCCCCTGCCCCGGCCATGTTGGCCGATGAGGCAGACACCGGCACAAGCTGGCCGAAGACTTTTGAAGATGATTGGTGCGGCGATGGCGAGCCGAATGAGGCGACGGGTTTTTAACCGCCTGCCAAGTCACCGGCTGAGAAGATGGGCAGATAAAGCGCGACCACCATCATGCCGATAAGGCCGCCGACAAACACAATCATCACCGGTTCGATAACGGTTGAGAGACCCTCGACCAGCGCGTCGAATTCTTCTTCATAATAATTGGCAATCGAGTTCAGCATTTCTTCCATATTACCGGTGCGCTCCCCGACCGCGATAAGTTGGGACAGCTCAATTGGAAATACTTTTTCTTTGGCGAATAATGACGACAGCTCCGCCCCCGTCATAACATCGCGTTTGACGCGGTCAAACGCATTCATGAATAATGTATTGGTGGTAACGGTGGAGGCGACGGTTAGGGTTTCCAACACGCTGACACCGGCAGCGAATAAATTGGCCATCAGCAATGAAGAACGCGCCACCACGGCCATCATGATAATGCCGCCAAAGAGTGGCAATTTCAGCAGCAGCATGTGCCATAAATAACGATAGGGCAGCACATATTTGCTCATCAGACTGTGAAAGGTAATCGTGCCGAAAATCACGGCAAACACGCCCAACACATTGCGAATATCGGCAATCCATTCGCTGGCATCGACAATGGCCTGGGTCGGGCCGGGCAGCGCAATGCCCATTCCCTCATACATTTCTTGGAATGTTGGCACCACATTGGTCAGCATAAACAGCGAAATGCCCAGCGAGACAGTTATCAATGTGACCGGATAGAACATGGCCGATTTTATACCTGCTTTAATCTTTTGCTGCTTCTCAAGAATTTCCACCAGCTTGTCGATAAATTTATCGAGCATGCCGGACACTTCACCGGCCTCAATCATATTGCGATAGACATTGTCAAAATGGCGTTCATGTTCGCGGAAAGCAGCCGAGAGCGGTTTACCATCATTGAGGGTCGAAATCATTTTTTGCGTGACCCGTTTCATATTCGGGTTTTTGGTTTGCCCCGCCACCATAACCAGCCCGTCCAAAATCGGCAGGCCGGCGCGTATCATGGTGGATAGTTTTTTGGTGAACATCAGAATTTCTTTTGACGGTATTGAACCGAAAGGCCCCCAGGTGATTTGAATATCCAGCGCCCCGGCTTTCTTGTCTTTCACCTCTTTGATTTTTTTGACCTTGATGCGCTGCTGGCGCAGGGCGGAGCGCGCGCGCGCCATGCTATTGGCTTCGACTTGCCCCCTTACCTTTTTTTTGCCTTGCAGACCGGCGTATGCATAAAATGTCATGACGAAACCTTAATTGACCACCAGCACGCGCGTAAACTCTTCCAGACACAAAACTCCGTCCCGAATGTAATCGCGACCGACCTCTTGCATGGTCATGAAATTATCAAGCCGCGCCGCTTCCAAAATCTCCGGCGCTTGGGCTTGTTTCAAAATCGTTTCTTCAACTTCCGGTGTCACCCGCAAGACCTCATAAATACCCTGTCGGCCTTTATAGCCTGTGCCCTCACAACTGGCGCAGCCGCTACCTTTGCGCGGCTGCATGGCCTGCACTTCTTCTGCTGTAAAGCCGATATATTCAAGCGCCGCCGGTGTCGCATTCTCATCAGGCACAAGGCAATCAGGACAATTTTTACGCGCCAAACGTTGCGCCACCACCAGCGACAAGGCGGCGGAAATCATAAAGCTCGGCACGCCCATATTGAGCAGCCGCGAAATGGTCGAAATGGCATCGTTAGTGTGCAAGGTGGATAACAGCAAGTGACCGGTCAGCGCCGCCTTCACGGCAATCTCAACTGTCTCTTGGTCACGAATCTCACCGACCAGAATAACCTCTGGGTCTTGGCGCAGAAACGCCCGCAAAATTGACGAGAATGACAGACCGATTTTTTCATTGGCCTGTGTTTGCCCCAGCCCCTCAAGGTAATATTCCACCGGATCTTCGGCAGTCATAATGTTTGTGCCGGGGTCGTTAATATATTGCAGCGCACCGTAAAGCGTTGTGGTTTTGCCCGAGCCTGTCGGGCCGGTGACCAGTACCATGCCTTGCGGCGCGGTAATGGCGTCGATGAGTTTTTTCAAATCCGCCTCTTTGAAACCGATTTTCTCAATCGACAGGGACGGATCGCCCTTCAGCAGACGAATACAAATGCGTTCGCCATTTTTGCCCGGCAGCACATTAAAGCGCGTATCGACGTCTTCGCCATCAGGCGCCTTAAAGGTAATTGCGCCATCTTGCGGCAAACGCTTTTCGGCAATATCGCAATCGGCCAAAATTTTGAGACGGGTAATGACGGCCAAATAATTATGAAACAGAAAATCGGAAAACTGGTCTTGCGCCTGCAGCACGCCATTTATACGAAATCTGATGCGCGCCGTTTCGCGATAAGGCTCAATGTGAATATCGCTGGTATCGGTGGTAACGGATTGCTCCAAAATATCATCGACGAATTTGATAACCACAGTCGGGTCGTCAATATCATAGGCCGAGCGTCGGCGCGGCGCAGGGCGCGGCGCCTCTGCCGCCGGAGCGGCCGCGGCTTCCTCTTTCTTCTTTTGCCCGAGACTGGCCTGCACATCTTCATGGCCCATACAGGCGGCGAACTCGCTGGGCTTGATGAGAAAGAACTCAACATTTTGATTGCTCAGCGCCTTAATCTGATTGGCCAAAGTCGCCTTGGTCGGGTCAACGGTCGCCACCCGCAAGAACCGTCCTTCGCGGGCAAAGGGCAGAATATGCTCGCGGTCAATCATATCTTTGGGCACAGAGGTCAGCGCATCTTTGGCAACATCACTGGGCGCCAGATTTTTGCGCCGCAAGGCATAAGCCCGCGACAAGATATTCACCACCAGCTCTTCTTCAACCATTGCGGCAGGCGGCTTGCCGGGGTCGTCCGGGTCAGGCTTGGTTTCCATCAACAGAGCCAGCGCGCGCGATGAGCGCGATTCCGCCTGCACCATAATCTCGGTCATTTTGGTCTCATCGACCTGACCGCTGGCTTGAAGAATACGCAAAACGCGATCCGCAACGTCCTTTGTATATTCCGTCATGCCCAAACGCCCTCATACATATGTCGCCAAACTCGCCGCATGCTTATTTTTCGTCAATCTTTTTCGGTTTCTCGGCCAATTTCTTAATGAAGTTTTGTGAGCCTTCCCGCCGCGCGGCCTCGCCCTTCATCAGCCTTTGCCCCAGCGCGGTGTCCTCTGCCTCTGGCACATTGGGGTCAATACTGCCTGCCGCATCAGCCGCCGCACCGGCAGCTTTGGCTGCTTTATCAAGCGCAGCTTTACGAGCCGCCTCGGCGGCACGGCGTTTTTCTTCAGGGTCAATTTCCGGTATCCAGTTTAACGGCAGGGGCAGCAGATATCCATTGGCATCGGTCAGCATAATACGGTCATTAGTAATTTTGGCAATTGTACCTTCGGCATTGCCGAGCTCTTGGCCTTCGGTGAGGAAATGTTCAAGCTTGGTAAGGCGTAACACATCAGTGTTCCCGCTATCCAGCTCATCATCACCGTCAAAATAAACATAAGGGCTGACCGAGATGATAGCGTGGCTGTCAAAATTTCGCACGCGCTCGGGTCCGGGCACCCGATTAACCACTAGACAAGGCAAATCGTCTTTACGGAACAAGGCGCAATAGGCCTCGCCATGACGCTCAGAGCGCAGCGGGCCGATATCCATATTGTAGAACATTTTGCCTTTATGCTTATCGTCGCTCTCGCGCCGCAAGGAAATATCGCTATCCATAAACTGATAATATTTGGCGAAAAATTCGCGCGCGCCGCGCATGGCTTGTGTCTCATCGGCAAATTGCCCAAGCCGCGCATAAGGCAACCGTGCTTTGGTCAGATGATTATCGTCAATCTTAACCGGCGCCGGCACGGCCAAACGCGCCAGCCGGTCATTAATGGCTTTCTCGCGAATAAGAAAACGTCGGCCCAAAACCAGCTTATCGTCGGCGCCCAAATCATTCCGCACACGCAGTCGCGGCACATCTGTGTCATAAATTTTGGCCAGCTTGGCAATCGTGTCGCTCCGCAAAACAATATGGGTCAGCGGCCCATTATCACGCGGACTGACATAAAACCGCATCGGGTCAGCAAGCTGGCTTTCGCGCAAGGCATTATTCATGGCCAGCATATCGTCAACTTGCATCACCAGCTTGCGGGCGATTGACGACAGGGTTTCATCCTTATTGCGCTGATACACCCAACGCCGTTCGCGCCCCGACCAGAAAAGCTGGCCGGATTTCGGTTTTTCAACTTCATTGAGCACATGGATAACCGGCTGGGTTTGCGGCTTGGACAACACCAATCCGTCGAGGCGATATTTGCGCGCGGCGAAAGCGGTAAAAAAGTCAGGGTCGGATATCGGAGCCGGAATAATCACTTCCTCCTCGACAATCACCTCGCCATCAGCCGTTTCGCCTTCCGTAGCCTGTTGTAATTGCAGCGCCTTGCGCGCCAATTCTTCAGCTTCGCGTTGCAGGCGCAAGCGCTCATCCAATCGCTTCAGACCGCGCACAAACGGGTCTTGCGGATCGGCACCGGCCATATCTTGCTTGGCGGGTTTGGGCTTTTCGTCTTGCACAGCTTGCTCAACTTGCGCGCGCGCCGCGCCATTGGCGCTTATCGCGAATGAGACCATCAACGCCGCAATCAGGCGAGAGAAGGCGGGGACCACTAATCGCATTACTTCTTCGCCTCCTCTGCTTTCTTCGCCGGGTCGTCCAATTCCGCATCATAATCGCGTTTGGTCGGCACCATCAGACTGGCCTTGATATTCAAATTGGGGCTACCGGTTTGCGGGTTCATTGTCTCTTTCAATACGCTGGCAATTTTCAACTCATCGACAAAGATTTTGCGAATATCGACATAGACATCATAGCGCCCTTGCAGATTAAGCTCGACCAAATTTGCCTGCTGCACACGATTGCCGATAATCACTTTGCGATCATCTATTGCCGATAAATTATATCCCTGCAATTCAATATCGTATTTCTGCAAAGCGGCGACATAGCGATTGAACAGGCTTTCCAATTCCCTATTCGGCATCAGCTTATCAATGCGCCGCTTGGCATCTTGCTCCAATGCCGACAGCCGCACCGCCATGCTGTCAGCCAGTTTTCTATTCTCGGCCATTTGCGCTTCAAAGCTGCGAATTTGCGTCAGCTTGCGCCCATTGTCAGAAATTTGGGGTTGAATAATGGCGAGGTTGACCGCCGGCGGCACGGCAGCGACCAGCACCAGAATAATCGCGCGAATAATTGTATAGGGCAAAAGCGATGCCCCCGATTGCGCGTCATAGGCGGCGGCGGCATTGCGCACGCCGATAAGCCGCGTCACCCCACCGGCACCGGCCCGAAAGCGCGACAGCAAACCGCCAAAGCGGCCGGTCGGTTTTTCATCTTTCTCAAACCCATCTTCGCCGAACCCGTCTTCGTCAAATGGGTCGCCGCCCAAAACCGCATCTATTTCTGCGTCAGTCAGCGCCACTTGCCCGTCACCCCCATCGACCGCATCTTGCGCGCCCTCATTGGCGGCGGCGTCGCTTGATGATGGCGTAAATTCTTCCAGTAAATCATCAGTATCGAAGGTCGTATGGGCAGCTTGTTTTTCGCTGCGATATTTTTCGGCAACTTCAAGCGCGGCGGCATCGTCCACCACTATCGTGCCGTCGCTATCGTCAATATGCTCCAGCAAATCGGCAAAAGCGCGGGCTTTGGTGTCGTCATGCGGCGTCAGCAACACCGGGGCGGCATCTGCATGGGCATCTGCATCTGCCATATTTTGCGTTAATGCCGCCATATCAAGCGCGTCATTTTGCGGCTCAATCGCGCCCGACATCTCGGCCAAGAGCCGCCGTGCATCGGCCGATAAGGGCTGTCCGCTGCTTGGCATTTCCGGTCCGGCTTGCGGGTTTGGCTGATGGGTCGATTCAGACATTACTGCATCCTCGACAAGGTGAGTGTCATGGAGAAACGCCAAAAATCACCGTCTTTTTCGGTTTCCACTGTCGGGTCGCGGCGCAATATTTTGGCCGTGCGCAAATTGCGCTTTAGCCGATTAATATCCTCATTCTCAAGCGCCAGACCGGCCATTGTCACGCCGTCTTTAGCGTCGATTTCAAGCTTTTGCAGCTCGGCCCCCGGTGGCAAAAGCGCCGGCAATTTTGACAAGAAAACGCCATAGCCGCGATTGGCTGAATTGGCGCGAATATCGGTAATGACCTGATTTATCTCGGTCAGCTTTTTCTCATTCACTTGCCGCCGCAATGCCTCGGCCCGCGCCGCACTGGCGGCTGCGTTATACTGGGTCGAGGCTTCGCGGGTTTGCAAATAAGCCGGCACGGTGTTGACCCCCAGCACTGTGCCGGAGAATAAAATCACCGCGACAATGGCCAGCGATAAAATACGATTGACCGCCGCCAATTGGCGATTGCGTCGAATACGCGGCGCATCTTCGAGAAAGTTCATCGAGATAAGGCGGCTGTGCATATGAGAAAGGCTGCGCCCTTCGACGTTCAGGCCTTGCGTGGCCAGCCCCATCGCCGTGGTAAAAATCGATGGATTGGCAAAAAAATCGACATATTTTTGATGCTCATTCGGCACCTCAACATCGTCCATCGCGTCATAAATAACCACGCGCGCCGTGCCGAGCCGCTCATGCAGCAGAAAGTAAAAATTCTCAATTTCGCGATATTCGGAAACCAGAAACAGCTTATCCGGGCGTTGCACATCATAGGTCTCGACCAGAAACGCAATGGCCTGCTTCACCTGCTCGCTGACCCGAATGGCGACCTCCTCCCAGAAATCGCCCTCGACCTCATCAACGCGCTCAAGCTCCATCAGCAGGGCTTCGTCAAAATCCGAGATATTGATTTTGTGCATATACAGACGACCGCGATAATGCACCACAATCTGATTATTGCCCGGGCATAAATGCACGGCGAAAAACGGCTTATAGCGTTCATCTGTGCTCATGCGGGCGTAAATGCCATTGACCAGCGAGAATAATTCATTCTCGACAAACACCGGAATGAGATTGGCCTCCAACATCAGCGAACGATAACGCTCCAACTCACCGACCGGCAGGCTGGCAATCATCACATCAGTGCGGTCTTCGCCCTCATTGGCATAGAGGATTTGGTGCCGCACCACGCGGCCGACAAGATTGGTCAGCTCAGGGTCGAACTCCTCCCAAAACTCCGGTTCCTCGGCTTCCTCAGCCAGCTCGGCTTCTTCCATATAGGGGAGTTGCAAAATGCGCACATCGAACAAAGAATGTGGAATCGAGATACCCGCATCAACCCCGTCAATACCTGCCTCTTTGGCGGCGGCGGAAATTTGGTCAGCCAGATAATTGAAATTGTCTTGAACAGGTGAACGCCCAATCGCATTCTCCAATGACCAACTCACCAAACGGTCCAAATCCCAATCATCGAGGGTCGGGTGAAGCTGCACCACGGAAACCGCGTCAGGGTGAAGCTTAACCGCGACAATCCGCTCCTGCCGCCGCAAAAGCGGTCCGGCAATTTGCACGGCTCCGGACAGGAAAGCTTCGGCTCTACTCATACAGTCAACACCTGTTTACCAGACGCCTTACACCCACAAGTTTTTTGAAAAGCCTGTTGGGCAGGCATCATGATGCGCGGCGATTATTCCGAATCACCGCCCATTTCTTAGTTTTACCACAAAAATCCGCACAAATTTACCACAAGAGGCTGTTTTAGCGAGCGTGACGCAGACTTGTCACGCGCCCAAAAGCAGCCTTATAGTAATCAAAATTTTGGGGGATAAGAAAATGAGCGCAGTCGAGGTCAAAGCCGTATCAGGTGGCGTTGGTGTTGAATTGGCAAATGTCGATATTGGCAGCGGGTTAAGCGATGCTGACTTTGCCGCCATTCAAAACAGTTTCATCGAACACGGGCTGGTGTTTTTGCACGGCCAGAATATGACGCCGGAGCAGCATATTGAATTTGCCGAGCGCTTTGGCGACATTAACGTGAACCGGTTTTTCCCAAAAGTGGCGGGCTATGAGAAAATAGCCTCGGTGACGAAGGAAAAAGACCAGGTCACCAATATTGGCGGCGGCTGGCATACCGACCACAGCTATGATCAAATTCCGGCTATGGGGTCGATTTTGCTGGCACGCGAAACCCCGCCTGTCGGCGGCGATACGCTGTTTGCCTGCATGTATAAGGCGTATGAGTCATTATCGCCGGGGCTGAAAAAGACATTGGAAAGCATGAATGCGGTTCATTCAAGCCGCCATATTTTCGGCGACCAATCAGCCTATCGCGATGAGATGGACGGCGTTTTTGAAAATGCCGATAAAGCGACGCAAGACGCCGTGCATCCGGTGATTATCACCCATCCCGAAAGCGGCAAGAAAGCGCTTTACGTCAATCCGGCTTTCACCCTGCATTTCGAGGGTTGGACAGCGGCTGAAAGCAAGCCGATGCTGGATTATCTCTATCAGCACGCCACATTGATGGAGCATACGACGCGCTTCAAATGGGCCGAGGGGTCGATTGCCATTTGGGACAATCGCTGCACGTGGCATTATGCGCTGAATGATTATCACGGCACGCGCCGCGAAATGCACCGCATCACGCTTGAGGGCTCGCCGTTAAATTAAGCCAGCATGTCTTCGACTTGGCCGAGGCGTTCTTTGCCGAAAAATATCTCGTCTCCGACGAAGAAAGTGGGAATACCAAAAGCGCCGCGCGCGACCGCCGCATTGGTGTTTTCCATCAGCTTTGCCTTAATCGCGTCATCGCTCATATCAGTCATGATTTTATCCGCGTCGAAACCGGCATCAGCATAGGCTTTATGCAACACTTCCGGGTCATCGAGTTTCAGTCCCTGCTCCCACATGGCATCGACCATGGCGTCGATATATTTCATCAAATAGCCATCGCGTTCAGCCACCAGCGCGCCGCGCACCAGCATCAAAGAGATGACCGGAAAATGCGGATTCATTTTGAAGTCGGTCAGATTGTGACGGGCAATAAAACGCTGCATTTCAAGCGCCTCATATTCAGGTTTGTTTTTAATATCGCCAAACGCAATCATCGGCGCCTGATTGCCGGTCGCCTTAAAAATACCGCCCAAAAGACAGGGAATATAATTAAAACTTGCGCCCGTGCGCGCCTCAATTTCAGGCACGATTTTGTGCACCAAATAGGCATTGGGGCTGGCGAAATCGAAAATAAAATCAACTGTTTTGCTCATAGTAAATCTCCCTTTGGCAAAACCCTAATGCAGCCAAACGCGCCTGCCAATCGGTTAATTGGGGCGCGTCAGGGAATAGCCGGTGCCGCGCACGGTGCGAATAATATCGCGCCGCGCCGCGCCACCATCAGTGCGTTTATTCAGCGCCCGCCGCAGTCGGCTCATATGCACATCAACCGTGCGGTCTTCCACATAAATGCCGTGACCCCAAACCTTGTCGAGCAATTGTTCGCGCGAGAAGACCCGTTCGGGGCGCTCCATCAAAACCGATAACAATCGAAATTCCTTTGGCCCCAAATAAATCCGGTCGCCGTCGCGCTCCACCCGCATCGTGTCGGGATTGAGCGTAAGGTCCTCAAATTGCATCACATCTTGCAGCAAGGACGGGCGCGCGCGACGCAATAGGGCTTTCACCCGCGCCACTAATTCGCGGGGCGAAAACGGCTTGGTGATATAATCATCAGCGCCAGTATCAAGCCCCAAAGCGCGGTCGCCCTCTTCGCCGCGCGCGCTCAGCATGATAATCGGCAGGAGGCGCGTCGAGGCGCGGGCGCGCAATTCGCGGCACACATCAACGCCCGAGGCTTCCGGCATCATCCAATCCAACACCACCAAATCAGGGTCAGTGTCTTCAACAAGGTCGATGGCGCGCAGCCCATTATCGGCTTGCACGGTTTCAAAACCGGCTTTTTCCAGATTATACCGCAGCAATTCGAGTTGAGCGGGTTCATCATCAACAATCAATATGGTTGCCGACATGCCCTTACCTCCGTTAAGCCGAGTCAGTCGGGTCGCCGACAATATCCACTTTCGGACGTTCATCGGCGGGCATGGACCCGTTGACTTGAAAATAAACCTGCTCGGCAACGGCTGTCGTGTGGTCGCCAATGCGTTCGATATTTTTGGCAATAAACAGAAAATGCGAACTGACACTGGCCTGCTCGGCGCCATTGGCAATCACTGCCAGCAAATCGCTATGCAGGCTGGAATACAGCTCATCAACCTCTTGGTCGCGCTCCCATACTTCCATTGCCTGCTCGGCATTGCCGGTGGCATAAGCGTCAAGCGCTTGGCGCAACATGCCCTGCACAATATCGGCTATGCGCGCCAGACTAATTGTGTCGCTGCGATTGGTTTCCTCATTGATAATCACATGGCTGCGCTTGGCGATATTTTTGGCATAGTCGCCGACGCGCTCCAGCACGGAGGCAATTTTGACGGCTGATAAAATGCTCCGCAAATCGGTCGCCATCGGCGCGCGCGTGGCAATCACCTCAATGGCGCGGTCATTCAAATCTTGTTCAAGCTGATCGAGTTCGCTATCGCCCGCGACAATCGCGTCAATCGACGAGGCATCACGATTTTCCAGCGCGTCAATGGCAGCGGCGAATTGCTGCTCGGCAAGGCCGCCCAAACGCGCGACAAGCTGGTTCAAATCAGCAAGGTCGCGGTCAAAAGAAGATACAATATGGCTGTCGGTCATTATCCTATTTTCCCTGAAATATAGGCTTCGGTTTGCTGATTTTGCGGCTTGGTGAAAATCGCTTCCGTCTGCCCGTGCTCGACCAAATCGCCGAGATGAAAATAAGCGGTGCGTTGCGAAATGCGCGCCGCTTGCTGCATTGAATGGGTCACAATGACAATCGTGTAATCGCGCCGCAATTCTTCCATTAATTCTTCAATCACCGCCGTCGCAATCGGGTCGAGGGCTGAACATGGCTCATCCATCAACACAATATCGGGGTTAACCGCAATAGCGCGGGCGATGCATAAACGCTGCTGTTGCCCGCCCGATAAGCTGGTGCCCGAAGCGGTCAATCGGTCTTTGACCTCGGCCCATAGGCCGGCGCGCTTTAAGCTGCGCTCGACAACCTCGTCCAACATGGCGCGGTCTTGCGCCATGCCGTGAATACGCGGGCCATAGGCCACATTATCGTAAATCGACTTTGGAAACGGGTTCGGCTTTTGAAACACCATGCCAACACGGGCGCGCAATTCCACCACATCAACCGCGTCCGAATAAATATTCTGCTCGTCAATGCTCACCGTGCCACCGACGCGGCAGCCGTCAATCACATCATTCATGCGATTGATACAGCGCAAGAAAGTTGACTTGCCACAGCCTGACGGGCCGATAAGCGCGGTCACTTCATTGGCATTCAAATCAAGGTCAATGCCATGCAAGGCACGCGCCTCGTGATAATGCACCGTCACGTCGCGCGCTTTGATTTTTACTTTTTGGTTCTCAGTATCGGTCATTTTACCATCGCTTCTCAAATCGCCTGCGGAAATAAATGGCCGTCGCATTGACCACCAGAAGCAGGGTTAACAATACCACAATTCCGGCACTTGTGCGGGCCACAAAGGCGCGCTCCGGATTATTGGCCCACATGTAAATCTGCGCCGGAAGAACCGTCGCCTTTGCCGTCACATCGCCCGGCACATCAACAATAAAGGCCATCATACCAATCATTAAAAGCGGCGCGGTTTCGCCTGCCGCTTGCGCCAGCCCGATAATCGTGCCGGTTAAAATGCCCGGCATGGCCAATGGTAAAACGTGATGCATAATCACCTGTGTGCGCGACGCACCAACCCCCAAAGCGGCTTCACGAATGGAAGGCGGAATAGAGGCGAAGGCGGCGCGGGTTGGAATAATGATGCGCGGCAAGGTCATCAGCGCCAGCACAAGCCCGCCGACCAGCGGCGCCGAGCGCGGCAAATGGAAGAAATTGATAAACACCGCCAAGCCCAAAAGGCCGTAAACAATCGACGGCACGGCGGCAAGATTATTGATATTCACCTCAATCAGCGCGGTTGCGCGATTTTTCGGGGCGACTTCCTCAAGATAAATCGCCGCCAAAACGCCCAGCGGGAAGCTAACAATCAGCGTCACCAGCAGCGTCCATAAAGAGCCGGCCAACGCCCCGCGAATACCGGCCATTTCCGGCTCGCGACTGTCGCCATTGGCGAATAGCGCGACAGCAAATTTGCGGCTGATGCGGTCTTCGGCCAGCAGCTTATCAACCCAGGCCAAATCGCGGTCAGAGACAATGCGGTCGCTCTCCGGCAGCGTGCGGTCAATTAGACCTTTCAACATCAGATCAATATCATCGGATAAGGGCACATCAAGGCTGAGGCGCGTGCCGACCAAATCCGGGTTCGCGATGACCCGTTTTTGCACCTCGTCAGACGCACCAATGGAAAGGATTTTATACAGCGCGCGCTTATCGCGCCGCCCTGATACGTCGTGGAATTGGTCGCGCAAAGCCGAACGCACCAGCCCTAAATAATTCCCCTGTTCGGGCGCATCTGCCGACACATAATCGCTCGAAACCTCAATATCGAGACGCATATGGTGATGCGAAAAAGCGGGCAGTGAGGAATAGACAATGGAGCTCAATAAAAACACCAAAATCATACCGGCGGTGATAATCGCCGCCATGCCATAAGCCCGAAACCGCCGCTCTGCCCGATAGCGTTTTTTCAGCCGCGCTTCATAGGCTTCGGCATGAGATGTCAGATTGCTGTGATCAGTCATATTGTTCTCGGAAACGATTGACGACATAAAGCGCCAACACATTCAACATTAGCGTGATGAAGAACAACACCAAGCCCAGCGCGAAAGCGGCGAGGGTTTTGGCACTGTCAAATTCTTGGTCACCGACCAGCAACATGACGATTTGCACGGTGACCGTGGTGACGCTCTCAAATGGATTGGCGGTTAAATTGGCGGCCACACCGGCAGCCATAACGACAATCATGGTCTCCCCAATCGCCCGCGAAATCGCCAGCAAAATGGCGCTGACAATGCCCGGCAAAGCGGCCGGCAATACCACTTGGCGAATGGTTTCAGATTGCGTTGCCCCCAATGCCGCCGCGCCATCGCGCAGGGTTTGCGGCACCGCATTAATCACATCATCAGACAGCGATGAGATGAAAGGAATAATCATAATCCCCATGACCAGACCGGCAGCCAGCGCCGATTCCGACGACAGGGTGAGGCCAATATCCGCCCCGCTATCGCGCAAGAAAGGCGCCACCATTAGGGCCGCGAAAAAGCCGTAAACAACGGTTGGAATACCGGCCAAGATTTCAATGCCCGGCTTGGCAATGCCGCGCAATTTCGGATTAGCATATTCAGACAAATAGACAGCCGACATCAGCCCGATGGGCACAGCGACCAACATGGCGATAAAGGTAATCATCATGGTTCCCGCAAAAAGCGGTATCGCGCCAAATGAACCGGAGCCGCCGACCTGGTCTTCGCGAATGGCGATTTGCGGCGACCAGCTGAGGCCGAATAGAAAATCCATCATCGGCACTTTGTCAAAAAAGCGGAATGTCTCGAAAATCAGCGACAGCACAATGCCGATAGTGGTCAAAATGGCAATGGCCGAGGCGATAATCATCACCACTTCAAACACCCGTTCAACCGCCGGTCGCGCCGTAAAGCGCGGGGCCAATTTGCCCGCGCCGTAAGCCAACCCGCCCAGCGCCAGCAGGATAACCGCGACGCTGCGCGCCGTGTTTGAATTGCTGCGAAGAATCGCGAAATAGTCACTGCCATTGCGAATAAGGTCATTGGCGAAAGCCTCGGGCAGTGAGCCGACAGAATAGGCTTTCACTTTGGCAATCAGCACACCCATTTCACCAATTGATAAATCAGGCGATTGGCGGCGGAGGAAATCTTCCAACATGGCGTCGAGCAATAGCGGCGACAAACCCGACCAAGTCAAAAGCACAATAAGCGGCACCAGCACCGCACACAGAGCGACAAAGCTACCGTGATAGACATCGCGCGAATGTTGCTTAACGCTGACCGCGCCCGACAGCGCGCGAATACGGCGGCGGCCGAATAAAAAGGAAAAACTGCCCAAGCCCAAAAGACAGAGAAAGAGGAAGCTGGTGCTCATGAATGGGCCTTTGAATTATTGGGTCGGCCCCGGCTTATGCGAAGCCGACCCAAAGATGAAATTTACATCGACAATTTGGTCAGATTCTTTCCGTCATTGCGATATTTTTGACGCTCTGATGCGGGCAGCGGAATCAGGCCTTTATCGACCAGATAGCCGTCTTCGCCAAATGCTTTCTCGCTGGTAAATTCAGCGACAAACTCACTTATGCCGGGCACTGTGCCGACATGGGCTTGTTTAATATAGAAGTAAAGCGAGCGGGAAATACCGTATTTACCGTCGGCAATATTCTCAAAACTCGGCTCAACGCCCTCAACAATCGCGCCTTTCAGGCGGTCTGAGTTTTGGTCCAGAAAGCTGAAACCGAACACGCCAACGGCTTTCGGATTGGCCGACAGCTTTTGCACCATCAGATTGTCATTCTCACCCGCATCAATCCATGCCCCGTCTTCGCGCACTGTGCGGGTCAATTTTTTCCACATACTTTTATCGGCTTTTTTCAGCTTCTTCATGTGCGGAAACTTATTGGCGCCTTTTGACATGGCCAATTCTTGAAACGCATCGCGCGTGCCGGAGGTCGGCGGGGGGCCAAGAATTTCAATTTTTACATCTGGCAGAGACGCATCAATATCGCTCCACTTCATGTAAGGGTTCTTTACCGGCTCACACCAATTTGATTGGCAGGGCTTATCGGGATTAGGCACCATTTTAGCCGTCGCCAAGTAAATTTGCTGGCGCGTCAGATTCAATTGCGGTGCGCCTTTGGCGTTGGCCAGCACAATGCCGTCAAAACCGACAACGATTTCGGTAATATCAATGCCTTTGGCTTGGCAATTTTTGAACTCTTTGCCTTTAATGCGGCGCGAAGCATTGGTGATATCGGGATGCTCGAGGCCGATACCGGCGCAGAATAATTTCAAGCCACCGCCTGAGCCTGTTGATTCCACAACCGGTGTTTTGAACTTTGACGTGCGGCCAAACTGTTCAGCCACAGAGGTAGCGAACGGAAATACGGTCGACGAGCCAACGATTTCGATTTGGTCGCGAGCTTGCGCGCCGCTGACCATTGCAACGCCGATAAGCATTGCCAATATTGGTTGAACCAATACGGTTTTGAACTTGTTCATCATCATCTCCAATAACGTGATGTCATTTACTACTCATCGAGGGTTGATTTAACTCGATGACCGCAAACTCGCCGTCTCCGGCAAAACATTTGTGTCAGGAATGTTACAGTTTTGTGACAACGCCCCAAGCCGCCTGTGGGCGCGCCGGAAAAACTTACGAAACCCGCGGCAAAGTGACAGAAATAGTGGTTTCTTCTGCCGCGCTGGCAATTCGCAACCGCCCCCTATGCCGATTGACAATATGCTTAACAATCGCCAAACCGAGGCCGGTGCCGCCCATTTGCCGCGACCGGCCTTTATCGATTCGATAAAACCGTTCAGTCAGCCGGGCCAAATGTTCCGGCGCAATCGTCTCGCCCTTATTAATCACCTGCACGCGCAATAAATCATCGCGCGTTTGCCCCGACGCCAAACGCCCCTTGCCGACACGCAGGTTCACCGCGCTATCGGGCGCGCCATAGCGAATGGCATTCTCAACGAGATTTTGAAACACTTGGCGCAATTCATCGCGCACACCCTGCACGGCAAACGGCGTGTCATCATTGCCGGAGAGTAAATCAGGGGCGATTTCAACATTTATGGTTTTGTCATTTTTATCTGCCATATCGCGCATGGCAGAGGCCAGTTCTTCCAAAATCGGCACCAGTTCGACCGCCGCATTAGGCAGGCGATGCTCTTCCGCCTCAACCCGCGACAAATGCAGTAAATCATCAATCAGACGCTGCATGCGCGCCGCCTCACCCTGCATGATGGACAGGAAATTCATGCGCGCCGCTTCATCTTCAACCGCGCCATCTTGCAAGGTTTCGATAAAACCGCTCAAAGCGGTTAGGGGCGAGCGCAATTCATGGCTTACATTGGCCACGAAATCGGAGCGAATACGCTCAACCGACAGATCCATTGTGCCGTCAAAAATCACCAGCAGCACATAGCCCGGCTCAAACGGAGCAATTCGTAATGTGAAGGAACGGCGCACTTGATCCATGCGCGTATAGTCGAGACTGGTCAGCGCGCCCTCATAAGAAGCGCGGCGAACCGCATCGGCAAAATCGGGATGGCGCAAAAATCGGTCGAGCGGATAGCCGGTAATATGGCTGCCCAAAATATCAAGCGCCGCGTCATTGGCGGCCACGACCTTGCTTTGCGCGTCCAGCAAAACACTGGCTTCATCAAGCAATTTGGCCATATTCCAAAAGCGTTCGGTCAAATCGTCCATAATGTCACACAACCGGGCATTCGTTTCGCATCTACTTGTCGTTTAGCATCAAATCAGTGGATAGTGGCAGAGTATTTTAGCGTTTTTATTACGTTGCGTTATGAATCATATGGGCACATCTTGGGCGCAATGCCGCCATTGGGGGTTGCTTGTCGTATTGGCGATAAGTCTCAGCGCTGGCGGCTGTAAAAAATTCAGCCAAGATGTCGAGACGGTTGCAAGCTCCAGTTTCGGCAGCAGCGATGAAGAAGGCCACACAGATGAGCTTGGTTCCTATTATCTCGGCACTCCATCAAACGAAGCAGACGCCATTGCCAATTTATTTTTAGGCGCAAAAAGCACTTATGCCTATGGCACATATGACAGTTTAATCGACGCCCATGCGGCGCTTAATAGCGGCCATGATTTGCCGATTGCCAGCCGCGACACCAATGCGCGCAGCCAGTGGGCTTTGGGCTGGACCGGCAAAAATGTCAAAGTCGGCGTGCTTGACGAGTTTGACGCCAATGAAATTATCGACACGCATGGTGATAAAGTCTCTTTGATAGTCAATTCGGTCGCGCCGGAAGCACAGTTAACCAATTATAATTTCACCCTGACACAAGATGCAACCGAGGCTGCATTTCAAAACCTCAACTCGCAAGAAGTTTTCATCATTAATAATAGCTGGGGCGCGACGCGCTTCAGCCATCTGACCGGCGATGAGGACACGGAATTTGACGCCAATGTCGCCAATTGGGTGTCGCTTGGCTACAAAATCACCGGCGCAATCGAATATGACAGCAAAATGCTGTTTGTTTTTTCAGCCGGTAATTCAGGCACTTACTGCCCCGATAAGCGGATACAAGAATGTTCGTTTTATCCTGCCGTTCTGCACCGCCAGCGCGCACTCGGCACACAAGATCAAGAGGCCTATATATGGGTCGGGTCGCTGACCGATGATGGCACGGCATTGGCTGATTACAGCCATTCCGCCGGTGATATGGGCAATGACTTTATTGTCGCCCATGACGATGTTTTGGCCGCCAATGATGGCGCAGGCACATCTCATGCCGCGCCCCGCGTTACTGGTGCGGCCGCTTTGATACGCCATAAATTTCCGGGCCTGAGTGGCATGCAGTTGAAGGATTTGCTGCTCTCCACCGCCGAGGATATTGGCGAGCCCGGTGTCGATACGATATACGGACACGGCAAGCTTGACCTCTCCAACGCATTGAGCCCGCAAGGGCAATTGACGGCGGAGTAGGTGATGTCTTTCGTAACCCGACCCGTTATATCTATCCTGCTCGGCCTATCAATAGCATTATCGCTGTCCATGTCTCCGGCTTGGGCGGGTGCGCAGCAGGGCTGGCATGTTTTGAGACTGAGTGCCAAAAGCGAACATTCTGGATCGCACGTTTGGAGCGGTAATTTCACGGCGCTCAATCAGCGCAATTATGATGCCGCGCGGTTTTACGAACCGACCAATCAGCTTTTCTCGGCCAAAATGATTTTGGCCAAAGCCGCGAACCGACCCGCGAATAAGCGTGCAAATCGGCGCGTGACGTGGCTATTGCCCATCGCCGTTGATGCAGGTTATCGCGCACAGCTTTACCAAGCCGCGCCGCTGTTCAGTCTGGGTATTGGGGCCGCCTTTGCTTTGCCAGAACAGGCCATGATATCAATACGGGCGGAAAACATGCTGCGTCTTGGCGGCGGCGTGTCGGAACAAGCTTGTTATGACGGTTTCCGGCGGCAGTTTCATTGCGGCACCGGCTTGGCGTGGACAGATTATACCCGCCACGGCGAAGACCGGCGCGACGCCATCGCCCTGCCCGCCATCAAAATCAAATTCATCAAACGCTTTTCGTTTTAATGCCTAAAACATCAGTTCCGCAATTTTGCGGCGGTGATAGCGCGTATCGCCGTGCAACGCGCAACCCATTATGGCGCGGCGGCGATAAAGCTGGGCGTCGCAATCATAGGTGAAGCCGAAGCCACCATGAAACTGAATGGCGCGGTCGGCGGCAAAACTAAACGCCTCACCGGCCTCGGCTTTGGCCATATGCACCGCCATTTCGCCCTCGCCTTGTTCGCCAAACACATGGGCTGCCGAATAAAGATGCGAGCGAGCTTTTTCATAAAGCTGATGGGCGTCAACCATTGTATGCTTAAGCGATTGATAGGAGCCGATGAGCTTGCCGAACTGCTTGCGGGTTTTGAGATAATCCAATGTGTAATCGATGCACGCAAACGCGCCACCGCACATATCGGCAGCCAGCAAAAGCGATGCCATTTGCTCAATATGCGCCAGCGTATCAGCGGCCATTTCCATTGGCAGCAAATGGTCTTCGTCCAGTGCCATCCCGTCCAAATCGAGCGCATAAGCGCGCTGCGTATCGTCGATGATTTTTTCGCGCGTCATGCGGCCCTCCAGCGCATCAGCCGGAATAATGATCAAAGCCGCTTGCCCGTCCAGCGCGACAGAGGCCAGCACAATGTCGGATGCAGCGGCATGCAGCACCAAATATTTTTTGCCGCTCAAAACGAGCTTGCCATTCCTACGAGTGGCAGCGGCGGTAAGATTTTCGAGATTCCAATCGGCATGGTCTTCGCACACAGCCAAACTGGCAGCAGACCCTGCAGCCAATTTCGGCAAAAATTCTTCTTTTTGCGCTTCCGATCCACCGCGCAGCAAGGCCTGCGCCGCCAAGACGGTCGGCACAAAGGGCGTGTTCATTAAACTGCGCCCCATATGTTCAACCAGCGGCACAAGCTCGCCCATACCCAGCCCAATGCCACCATAATTTTCCGGCACGCCAATGCCCAGCCAGCCCAGCTCGGCAATTTCACGCCACACAGCATCGTCAAACCCGCCTTCTTCTTCAATCAGCGCGCGCACCTTATCGACAGGGGATTTATCGCGGCAAAAACTTTCGGCAATATCTAAAAGCTGCGCCTGTTCTTCGCTGAGGCCGATGCGCGGTGCCATTCTGGCATTGTCAAGTGCGGACATTGGATGATCTCCTGTCGGGTGCGGGAACTATCAGCTTTTTGGCAGGCCGAGCACGTGCTCGCCGATAATATTGCGTTGAATTTGCGACGTGCCGCCGCCAATCGTCGCTGAGAAACTGTTCAAATAACCGCGCTGCCAAATGCCATTGTCATGGGCGCTGTCATCGCCGACATAATAAGCCGCCCGCGTGCCTTGCAGGCTAATGGCAAAGGCATTGAGGCGTTGATAAAAATCAGTGCTCGACAATTTCGAACCAAGCGCCAGCGACATGGGTCGGTCTTGCGCCAAAGGTTGAATTTTATCGCGGCGGCTGTTCAAGCCCAAAGCCCGTGCTTCCGTCATCAGCGCGACAAGTTCTTCTTGCACAGCCGGATCTTCAATCGCTGGTCTGCCGTTCAGCTTGGCCTCGCGGGCCAACCCCAAAATATCGGTCGGGTCGGCCATCATCATCACATGCCCCCCGGCTTGGCCGGAGCGCGCGCCGCGTTCATATTCCAGCGTCTGCATGGCAATCAGCCAGCCTTCGCCCTCATTGCCCATCAGGCAATTTGCCGGAATACGCGCATCGGTGAAAAAGGTTTGCGTGAAGCCATATTCGCCGGTTAGCTTTTTAATCGGCACGGTCTCGACGCCGCTATTTTTCATTGGCGCGAGGAAGAAACTCAGACCCTTATATTTATTCTCAGCGTCCGGATTGGTGCGCGCCAGCAAAATCATATAATCGGCGTAATTGCCCTGTGTCGTCCAAATTTTGGAGCCGTTGATAATGTACTCATCGCCATCTTTGACAGCGCGGGTTTGGGCATTGCCCAAATCAGAGCCGTGTTCGGGCTCAGAAAAACCCTGACACCAAATCGTCTCTGCCGACAAAATGCCTTTAATATATTTCTGCTTTTCATCTTCCGAGCCGCGGTCAATCAGCAGCGGGCCGGTCCAGTTCAGGCCAATGGCATTCAGCATAATCGGCGTGCGCTCTTGCGCCATAATTTTGGTCGCAGCATCTTGGAAAGCGCGGTGACGGCCACCGCCGCCATATTCTTTGGGCCAATGCGCGCCCAAATATCCGGCTTCATAAACCTTATTTTGCCAATCGCGCAGAAAATTAAACTGCTGGTCCGTGCCAACTTCCATAAAAGTCAGCGGCAGCATGAAATCGACATCGTGCGGCGTGTTTTCCTTGAACCACGCGGCGGCGGCTTCGGTAAATTCAGTCAATTCCTGTTGATCAAAATCAGCCATTTTGTATCTCCCATTTGTCATCACTATGGGACAAAGCGGCAGGCTTGCCAAGCGGCACACGCCACGGTGCGGCATTGTGGCTAAGCGGATAGGTAAAGCCGATGTCGAAGTGCCGGTGGGCCGGTTAAAACCAAGCCCACCGCCTTATTATTTAATGCACATCAAAGCCGTGATAGCCGGTCGCGGCAATCTGGTCGCAAATTAAGCGATAAGCCCCCACCCCGCCGACATAGGCGAGGAACATACGCGGCTTGCCCGGCACATTGGCCCCCATATACCAGCTATCGGCTTTCGGAAACAAGGTCATGCCCGCCAGTTGCGCCGTGTGTTCGGCCCAGTCGCGCTCGGCTTCGTCGGACGGTTCAATGGCGGTTTTGCCATTCTCATTCATCCAAGCGATGCAATCGGCTACCCAGTCAACATGTTGTTCAATCGACACCAGCATATTGGACAGCACAGACGGGCTGGACGGGCCGGTTATGGTGAACATATTGGGGAAGCCATGAATGGCAATGCCGAGATAAGATGTCGGGCCATCAATCCACGCGTCGACCAGGCGCTTGCCGCCGCGCCCGCGAATATCAACCCGCAGTAGCGGGCCGGTCATTGCATCAAAGCCGGTGGCGTAAATAATGGCATCAAACGCGCGCGCGCCTTGGCTGGTCTCAATACCGTCCTCGGTAATCTTCTCAATCGGCGTGCGGCGCAAATTGACCAAAGAGACATTGTCACGGTTATAGGTCTCATAATAATCCGTATCGATGCAAGGCCGCTTGGTTGCATAAGGAAAAGCTTTCGGAGTCAAATCATCAGCCGTCTGCTTGTCTTGCACCGTATTGCGGATACGCTCGCGAATAAATTCCGACACTTCATGATTGGCCGCTTCATCAAGCTGAATGTCTGAGAAAGTTGACATCAGGCCGGTCAGCAGACCTTCATCCCATGCCGCCTCAAAACGTCTTTGGCGTTCTTCTTTCGGCACATCCATCACCCGTTCCATCTGCCGCTCTGGATTGATAATACCGGCTGGGCTGAGACGTTGCTCTTGGCGATATTTCTCATAATTGCCCTTCATCGTATCGATCTCAGAATTGCTCAAAGGCCGATTAAAGGCCGGCGTCGAAAACGCCGCCGTGCGCTGATAGACCACCAACTCATCGGCTTCCTCAGCGATGAGCGGAATGGATTGCACGGCAGATGAGCCGGTGCCGATAATAGCAACGCGCTTGCCGGTGAAATCAACACCCTCTTTCGGCCACAAGCCGGTTTGATAGGTCTCGCCCTTATAGCTGTCGCGCCCGGCAATATCGGGGGTCTTGGCAGCCGACAAAACACCGGTCGCCATCACGAAATAACGCGCGCGCACGCGCTTGCCGCACTCAGTCGTAATCAGCCATTCGTCTTTATCATCGTCAAAATGCGCGCTTTCCACCCGCGTGTTGAAAGTGATATTGCGCTTCAGGTCGAAGCGGTCAGCCACATGCTGGGCGTAACGCAACAGCTCGGGCTGCGGCGAATATTTTTCCGACCAGACCCAATCCTGCTCAAGCTCTTTTGAGAAAGAGAAAGAATAAGCCATGCTCTCAATATCCACCCGTGCGCCCGGATAGCGGTTCCAAAACCAAGTGCCGCCGACATCTTCGCCGGCCTCAAAAACCTGCACAGACAAGCCCATTTCGCGCAAGCGATGAAGCTGATACATGCCCGAGAAACCCGCACCGACAACCACCGCATCAACCGTCTCAGCCGGATTGAGATGCCCGTCAATCTCGCGCGCCACCCAATCCATCGCTTCAAAACCGACAGGCAAAGCATCAGGCATGGCGAAGAAACCATGCATTTGCTGAGCGAAAGATTTAAAGGCCACCAACTTGCCAGCGGCGTCGAGCTTATCGGCATAGGCTTTGCCTTCATCAACCAGAATGTCGAACTCAGGCGTCAAAATAATTGCCGGTGCGATTTGGCTCACATCATCAGCCAGAATGGGCGACACATCAGCATTGAGACGCTCAGCCGGATCGCAATACTGGTCCCAGAAATGTGTCATCAACTCGGCATTGAGGAAAAGCTGATTATCCTCCGCCGTAAAACTTTCCGTTTCCATGCGCCCGTCAGTGATCGGATAGACCAAAACTTGCAGATCGATTTTTGGGCCGTTTTCAGCCACGGATTTTTGCGCCATCACGGTCGCCAAATTGCCGCCCGCGCTGTCACCGGCCACAATCAGGGGCAGCTTATCCGCGCCGATTTTTTTGCGATTGGCCTCGACCCAATTCAGCGCCGCATAGCAATCTTGCATCGGCACCGGATATTTATGCTCAGGGCTTTTGCGATAATCAACCATCACGACAATGGCATTGCATTTTTCGGCCAAATGGCGACCGACCAAGTCATAATCATCAATATTGCCGATAACCCAGCCGCCGCCGTGATAGTAAACCATCACCGATTGCGCCGCACCTTTTGGTGTGAGAACGCGCCCACGAATGTCGCCACCCTCAACGCCAATGGTAATATCTTTGGACGACACGCTTTCCGGCCCCGGTGGCATGGAACGATAAATTTCAGAAAACACCAGACGCATTTCTTCTGCACTCAAAGTATGCAATGGCGGCGTTTCATTCAGCATCATATTCGCCAATAAAGACGTTGTCGCAAAATCCAGTTTCATGTCTCTCTCCCAAATAATTTCAAAAAGGCTAACGCCTTTGAATTATCGCGTAAAGCCCATTACGGGCGGGCATCACCCTTTGGCTTTGTTTTTGACTTTCACCGGCGGCTCGGCATGCGAACCGGCAGCAATGAGGACCTCATCTGCTGTGTCGAGCATTTTTTGATATATCTCTTCGGGGTAAGGCATATGCGGTTTATCAGCATCATAAGGCGGCTGCGCCACGCTGCCCCCCGCGCCCGCATAAGCATCGGGGCTCATATAGTCTTGCGCCTCTTGGGCTGAAATACCGGCTTTTTCCAAAACCGCCGCATCAACCCATTGCGCCGTATCAAGCGTCGCGCCGGGGGTCGCCACTTCCAGCGCCATATTATCTGGGCCGGCAAAATAAATGGATTGGCACATGCCGTGGTCAAGCGGGCCGATAACATTAACGCCTTTGGTGCGAATACGGTCGCGCATGGCCAGCAGTTCTTCTTGCGTGTCCACGCGAAAGGCCAAATGCTGCATCGTGCCCGGCGCGCTGACACCCGCGCCCGTGCCGGCATGGGTGACACCCAGCTCAATCGGCACATTGGCCGCCGCGGGCAATTCGACAATCGAAAAATAACAATGATCATTGAGGTGCATGAAAGCATGCAGGCCGCCCGGCACGCCATGCATGTCAAATAATGCGCTTAACCGACATCCCAATACATCGGAAAAAAACGCAATATGCTTTTTTATGTCAGCCGCCATAATCGCAATATGGTGAATGCCGCTCGCCTTGATCATTTGCAATGCCTCCTTTTTATGCCAGACTAAAAGCCTATTTTAAGCGGGAGAAAAGAGCAATATGTCGGTGCATCGTCAGCCCTACATGGTGGTTTTCGAAGAGGATACGGGCTTCAAAGACGTCTATGGCGGCGCCGTTGGCATGGTGGCAGTGGAGGCCATGCGCATCACGCCCGAACAAAATTCCAACACGGCCGTTGTCTTTTCGCATCCTGTCGGCGGCGGTTCTTTTTTGCCCATGGTCAATGCACTGGCGCATGCCGGTCATCACGTGATTTATGCCAATACCCGTTTTCGCGGGAATGATACGGCGCTGCTGATGGAAAAATGCGTCACTGATTTGGGCGCGGTCATCGCCCATGCCAAAGAAAAATTCGGCTATCAAAAAATCATTTTGGGCGGTTGGTCGGGAGGCGGGTCGCTATCGCTGTTTTATCAGGACCAAGCCACCGGCAAGCGGCTGCAACAAACCGCCGCCGGAGACCCGTATGATTTATCCAACGCCAATTTGCCCGCCGCCAACGGTGTCTTATTATTGGCCGCACATGTGTCGCGCGCCGTCACACTAACCGAATGGATAGACCCCTCAATTACCGATGAAACCGACCCGTTTACTCGCGACCCGCAACTGAATATTTACGACCCGACCAATCCCAATCAGCCTGCCTATACGGCGGCTTATGTGGCGCAATATCGCGCTGCGCAGTTGGCGCGCAATCGGCGCATCACGGCTTGGGTGAGGGAAATGCTGGCCGATTTGCGCCAAAGCGGGCGCGACAATCATGAGCGTGCTTTTTGCGTGCATGGGACAATGGCCGATTTGCGTTGGACCGACCCAACCCAAGACCCGTCTGATCGGGCACCAAATAGCTGCTATTTGGGCGAGCCGATTGTCGCCAATGACGGGCCGGTGGGGCTGGCGCGCTTTACTACTTTGCGTTCTTGGTTGTCGCAATGGAGCTATGACGATTCACCGGCTGACGGCTTGGGCAATGCGGCGCGCGTCACCATTCCGGCGCTGGTCGTCAACAATACGGCCGACCTCGCCTGCACGCCCAGCCACGCGCAACGTTTATTCGGCGCGCTTGGCAGCACTGATAAAACCCATGTCAATATTGAAGGGGCCGACCATTATTATATTGAGCGCCGCGATTTATTGGACGGTGCGGTCGCCCATGTCTCGGAATGGCTGAAAACTCGCGACTTTATGTAAATTTTGTTTTAGTCTTGTCGCATGAAATTGCAGAAATTGGTCTATGAGTTAAGTGCCTTCCTGCTGGCGCAGGCCGCCACAACGCCATTTATCTTCGGTGTATCAGGGGGTCAGGGTGCCGGTAAGTCGACCCTGTGTCATGCACTGGCCGAGGCGCTGGCCAAACAAAACAAAACCGCTCTCACCCTGTCATTGGACGATTTTTATTTATCGAAAGCGGCGCGGCAAAGCCTCGCAACCGAGGTGCATAAGCTTTGCGCCACACGCGGCGTGCCCGGCACTCATGATGTGGATTTGCTTGCCCGCGTGTTGAAAAATCTGAGCACGGCGTCACCGAAAGCGCCGATAGCCCTGCCGCGTTTCAGCAAAAGCCATGATGACCGCATTGAGGATACGCTATTGGATTTTTGCCCCGATTTCGTATTTCTGGAAGGCTGGTGTGTTGGCGGGCACGCTGCTTGCATTGAGGCGAAACCGCAAAATGAATGGGAACAAACCCATGACCCTGACGCGGTTTGGAAAAGCTGGTCGCAAACCCAAGCCGCCGACTATCAACAAATATGGCAGGCTTGCGAAGCCATGATGTTATTGCGGCAAGAGAATTTTGATGCCGTCATTGACAGCCGGTGGCTGCAAGAACAAGGCAATGCGGCAGCCAGCGGCGTATGGCAATTTGCCGATCGTGCGGCGGTGGCCGCATTTTGTGCCCATTATGAAAGCTGGACGCTGGGCATATGGAAAGATTTAACGCCGTGCGCCGATTTTGTTATTGGCCGCGATGCCGCCTATGACTATTATCCCTTAAGGGGATAATTTATTACTACGTAAGGCGGTTTTGTGCTGCAAGAAATCCTCACACGTCATATTGAATTTATTTATCCCGACCAAGATGCATCGAGACTTGTCGCCCAATTTTGCGCCGCCTTCGACCTTGCCCCCGATACGGCCATGCCGCGCAATAAAGGCGGCACACGCGCCGTGCCCTCTTGGTCAGAAGATGACAGCTTCCTCATTACCTATGGCGACACGATTTTGTCGGATGATTGCCGCCCGCTGCAAAACACGCTGGCTTTCTTGAACGGCCATTTGAAAAACACGGTAAGCGGCGTCCATATATTGCCGTTCTTCCCCTTTACCTCAGACGATGGTTTCGCCGTGAGCGATTATGACACCGTGCGCCCCGACTTGGGCGATTGGGACGATATTGGCGCGATTGGCAAAGGGTATCGGCTAATGTCTGATGTGGTGATTAATCATGCCTCAGCCGGGCATCGCTGGTTTCAACAGTTTCTCGAGGATAAGCCGCCCGGGCGCGATTTCATCAAAACCGCCGCGCCGGATGAAGATATCAGTCAGGTAACGCGCCCGCGCCCGTCGCCCTTGCTTTATGCGCATGAAACCGAAGCCGGAGAAAAATGGGTCTGGTGCACTTTCGGCCCGGACCAAATTGACCTTGATTTTTCCAATCCAGATTTACTGTGCGAATTCATTCGGCTGCTGCGCTTCTACATTGATAAAGGGGTGCGCGTTTTTCGGCTCGATGCGGTCGGGTTTTTGTGGAAGCAGTCCGGCACGAATTGCCTGCATCTGCAAGAGACGCATGAAATCGTCAAGCTGATGCGCACATTGATTGACCATTTGGACGACAATATCTGGCTCATCACCGAGACCAACGTTCCGGCGCATGAAAATCTCGAATATTTCGGCAACAGCAATGAGGCGCATTTGATTTACAATTTTGCGCTACCGCCTTTGCTGGTGCATGCGCTGTTGACCGGGCGCTCCTCTTATTTGCGCCGCTGGATGATGAGCACCGCGCCCACGCCTGATGGCTGCACCATGTTCAATTTCTCAGCCAGCCATGACGGTATTGGTTTGCGACCCGTTGAGGGTCTGCTGCCGCCCGAAGAAATATCCCGCATGAGCGAAACCGTGCAGGGTTTTGGTGGCCGCCTGACCATGCGCAGCTATGGTGACCGACAAGTGCCCTATGAGATGAACACGACTTTATTCTCTGCCCTTCGGGGCACGGTAAATGGGCCGGACGCGCATCAGATTGACCGCTTTTTGGCGTCGCAAACCATTATGATGTCACTGGAAGGCATACCGGCTTTTTATGTGCAGAGCTTTTTGGCCAGCGAGAATGACGAAGCGCGCGCAACCGCAACCGGCAGAAACCGCTCGCTCAACCGCACGCAATGGCGCATGGAAGACATAGACGCCCAACTCGCCGCCGATGATACGCCTATGGCCCAGGTATTTTCTGAGATGCGGCGGCGCGTCGCCATTCGTAAAAAACAAAAAGCGTTTCACCCCGATGCGACACAATTCACCCTGCATATCAAATCGGGCATGTTCGGCTTTTGGCGGCTTAGCCTCGACCGACGCCAATCGCTTTTCGTCGTCACCAATATGACGGATGATATGAAAATTCTAAGCCTGCGCGATATGAACCTTTACGCCGATACGCAATGGGTTGATCTCCTCAGCGGCACGCCCGTGCACCCCGATGATGAAGAACTGGAGCTTGCGCCCTATCAAACGGTTTGGATTACCAATCGAAGCGGCTGATTTTACGCTTCCTCATTATCCAGCCGCACCGCCTCAGCATAACGCGCCAAAAAGTCAGACGCGGCGGCATTGACCCGGTTCCAGCTTGGCAGAAACGGTGTCTCCATTGGATTGGTCAGATAGGCCTCACCGGCCAGCATGATGTTTTTGGCAAATAATTCGACCGCCGCCTCTTCGGCATGACGGTCGAGCGTCAACCCGTTCATCAGCGCGTCATTATAATAGCTGTCAATGCGGTCAAGCGCTTCGCGGAAATAAGTCGCCTTGACCGTGCGGAATTTTTCCGATGAAAAAATTTCACCATCTGTCGCCAATTTGCGAAAAATGGCTTTTGAAATATCGACACTCATGCGCGACAAGCCACGGCTGGCATCCTCGGGCGATACTTCTTGATGTTTGTGGTCATAATTATCGGCAATATCTACTTGCGTGATAACGCGGTTGGAATAATTGCGCCGCACTTCAGACAGCACGCCAATCTCAAGCCCCCAATCGGACGGAATACGAATATCCGCAACCACATGACTGCGCATGGCGAACTCTCCGGCCAGCGGATAACGGAAGCTGTCAAGAAACCGCAAATAGCTATTATCTCCGCAAACTTTGCGGAGGGCGGCCAAAAGCGGTGTGATAAGCAGGCGCGTCACCCGACCGCCAAGCTTGTCGCCATCGACACGCGGGTAATAACCTTTGGAAAACACATAAGGAAACACCGGATTGACCACCGGATAAAGCAGGCGCGCCAACATGGAGCGTTCATAGGTAACGATATCGCAATCATGCAGACCAATGGCCGAGACATCGCGCATGGCCAACATGTAACCGAAGCAATACCAGACATTGCGCCCTTTGCCGGGTTCGGGCGGGGCCAGTCCCAAGGCAGCAAGCTCCTTGTCCAATTCCATCAGGCGCGGCCCGTCATGCCACAACACGGTATGTTTTTGCGGCAGGCGCGAAAAATATTCCTTGGCATGGGCATATTGGTCTTTATCAGCCCGGTCGAGGCCGATGGTGATACGGCTCAGATAGGGCACTTTGGCCAATTCGCTGACGATATTCTCAAGCGCCTGACCTTCCAGTTCAGAATACAGGCTGGGCAGAACCAAGCCGATAGGGCGGCTGGTGGCAAAATTGGCAAGCTCGGCTTCGAGATCCTCGACCGAGCGACGGGTCAGATTATGCAATGTCGATACATTGCCATTTTGGAAAAAATCGGACATGGGAGGGTGTCCTCTACTCTCAGTTACTACGCCTATTTAGCTTACCCGAAATCGCTGCCAAGAAAAGCGGCAATCGCATCGCGCCAGCCCGCCGGTCCGGTTTTGGCGCTCAGATATAGCTGATGGCCGTCGGGCAATAGGTTTTTTGCATCGCTATGCGGATTGGCGATCAGCGCACCACGGTCGGCTGCCAGCAGCATAGCGGTATCATTCGGCCCGTCGCCCAGCGCCCAAGTTTGAGGGCGCGGCGTTTTTTGTGCCAGCAGAACTTCGATCGCGGCGGCTTTATCGCGCGGCGGAATTATGTGGTAAAAACGTCCGCCTTGCGTCAGGCGAAAGTCCGATGCCGTCAGGGCATCGGCCAGAGCGGCGAGCTCGGTTTCATCGCCGCCCCATAAAAACGGCTCGGTCGCCTCGCGCTGCGCCGCCAAGGCCGCTTCCGCTTCATCCAGACCCGTCTCGGTGGCTATTTCCGCCGCGCTCATATCACAAAAACACCTCATGGCGCTGCGAATCTCAAAAGGCAAATTGGCAAGGCAGGACAGCAGCTTCGATCTGGAGCCGGCGCAATCAATCGAGTCGTCTCCGCGTTTTATTACAGCGCCATTTTCAGCAATTGCACTGCCTTTTAGCCCCAAAACTGACATAAGTGGTCTCAGCTCAGCGAGGGTTTTGCTCGTAACTGGAATGACAGGAATGCTTCGAGCCGCCAAAACTTGAAGAGCTGGGATGGCCGGACTGAATGAGTAAGTATTATGATCAAGAAGCGTGCCATCTAAATCTGTGAACACGACGATTTTTTGTTCGGAAACGCTTTGAATTTTATGCTCAGAGGGGATCATCTGTTTCGCTCATGCAAAAGCTTTTGTATTTGCGTTAGAGCAGATAATTACAAAAACTTGGTGATTAAAGATACCTGTTAATTTGAATTCCTTATCTTCATAAAAGGCAATTATATAAATGTGACAGTTTTTTTGGGTTTACCGCAAATCAAACTTTGGTTGAGTGTTTGAGAAGTCATGGAGGAAGCTATGAAAATTTTCGTAAAATTAAACATTATATTGATGACACTAGCCTTAGGCATTGCGCCGGCAAAAGCAGAGGTGATGGAAGTCTGGTCCCATAGCCTGGAAAACGGCGACTATTCAAAAAATGTAAAACAATATGAGCGGCTCCGCCCGGTTGTTGAGAGCCTTGGCGCTTATGTCGAATATTATATGGAAGACATTGACGGTGCGGCGATTTCGCATTTCGTTGTGAAATTCGATGACATGCGCAGCTGGGGTGCTTATCGCGACCGCTTGTCCATGCATCCAACCTTTTTGAAATGGAACAAGCGCTATCGCGCAAAGGCCAATCAACTGCAGCTAGATACGGCCTTGATGAGCAATATTTATGAGCCGAGCGCCAAAGCCGATCTGTATCGCGGAGCCGACACTTTCTACATCACACAGTGGAAAGCAATGCCCGGCAAAGCCGCCGCAATGCGCGCTGCGATGATCGAGGGGGCCAAGATTGCCGAGAATAACGGCATTTTCGCACAAGCCTATGCCAATGGATATAGCGACATGTTCATGGCTGTATGGGCGTTTGACAGCTATACGGGTGCAGCGACGCAGTTGGAATACATCGAAAACTCAAAAGAATTCCAACGCTTCTTCAAAAACACTGCGGATCAAAAAATCGGTGTCTTTGTTGACCAATCATGGATGTTAAAAACCCAGCCTTATGAGGGTGAATAAAGCCTATTGAGCATTCACGCTGTTGTCCTCCTCCCAAGGCGGTCATCGCAAGATAGCAACAGCGGAATGGTGCCGCGCATTGACAATAAATGCGGGGCGCAGAGGGTGGGGCTTCGGCCTCACCCTTTTACTTTGTGAATTTCAAAGCCCCGTCTTGCAGCGCTGAAAAACGCGTTAAGAAAATATCAGCGATATAATTTTGATACATCACCCACGGTTTAATGCTTCCCTGTTTCGGCAACTCTGCCGATTTGCGCACCACATAGCCAGATGAGAAATCCAGCAATGGCTCGAACTCAACTTGGTTCATATCCGGTGTCGGCATAACGCGGCTTATGTCCCTTCGGTCCATATAATTGACTAAGCGGCAAAGATATTTTGATGTCAAATCACAACGCAGAGTCCATGAGGCATTTGTGTAGCCGAATGAGGCCAGCAAGTTCGGAATACCCGAATACATCATGCCCTTATAGTTGAGTAAATTGGCTGGCTCTACCGCTTCATTATCGACCGTGACCTCAATATTACCCAAGAAGTTCAAATCCAAGCCGGTGGCTGAGACAATAATATCGGCCTCAAGAAATTCACCCGACTTCAGCTCAACGCCGTTTTCTTTAATCTCAGCAATATGGTCAGTGGCGATATCGGCCTTGCCCTCGCAGATAGCGTTGAAAAAATCCCCGTCCGGAGCCAGACAAACACGCTGGTCCCAAGGATTGCGGGTGAAGCATCGGACCTTTGAAGTTTTCCGCGCCCGGAAAATCTGGCTGATAGCCTTTGTCATAATTATAATAACCGGCGCAACTGTGCAAAAACTTGCATGTGCGGGTCTCTGTTTCGCCGGTGACGCCATCTTGAACGGTCACAAACCATTTGCCGTCCGGCGTTGACCATTTGGCCTCGACAACTCTCTTGTCAAAATGAATTTTATCGTTCAGCGCGCCGTCATCGACCGCATCTTGAAGA
>FZLQ01000083.1 GCA_900197605.1 Phyllobacteriaceae bacterium Water-Bin73 | reverse complement strand
GTGTTAGAGTTGCGCCATTATTCGCTAATGAGGATTGATATGCAAATCAAACGCAAGGGTTTTATCGCAGTTGTTTCGCTGGTTTTGGGATTCATGCCCCTGCTGGCCGGCGTGTCGGCGCAAGCAGCCGGTTCGACGCTTGAGGTGGTGAAGCAGCGCGGCCATCTGCAATGCGGTGTGTCGCAAGGTTTGCCCGGCTTTTCCAATCCTGACGATAAAGGCAATTGGACCGGCATTGATGTCGATTTTTGCAAGGCTGTCGCCGCCGCGATTTTCGGTGATGCCAAGAAAGTAAAATTCACGCCGCTTTCGGCCAAAGAGCGCTTTACCGCCATTCAATCGGGCGAAGTCGATATCGTCGCGCGCAACACGACCTGGTCGATGCACCGCGACACGGCTTTGGGAGTCGATTTTCGCGCCGTCAATTATTATGACGGGCAGGGCTTTATGGTGCGCGCCGACCTCGGCGTGACCAGCACAAATGAGCTTGATGGCGCGACGCTATGCACCAATCAAGGCACGACGACAGAACTGAACGCGGCTGACTATTTCCGCGCCAATAATATGCAATATGAAATTGTCGCCTTTGAGAAAGCCGATGAGGCGGTGGCTGCTTATAATTCGGGTCGTTGCGATGCTTATACGACCGACCATTCGGCGCTTTACGCTCAGCGCCTCAAGCTGACCAATCCGCAAGGTCATATTGTGCTGCCCGAGATTATTTCCAAAGAGCCGCTTGGGCCTGCCGTCCGGCAGGGGGATAATAATTGGGGCGATATTGTTGCGTGGGTTCATTACGCCACCGTCGCGGCGGAAGAGCTTGGCGTGACCTCGAAAAATATCGGCAGCATGGGCAATTCATCAAATCCGTCGGTGAAGCGCTTGCTGGGTAAAGACGGCACATTTGGCCGCAATCTCGGTATTCCCGCCGATTGGGCGCTGCAAGCGATTAAGCAAGTCGGCAATTATGGCGAGATTTTTGAGCGCAATGTCGGCGTCAACACGCCGCTTGGCATTAAGCGCGGCTACAATGCGCTATGGACCGATGGCGGTCTGCAATATGCGCCACCCATTCGCTAGGAGCTACCGATAGCCTCTCTTGTCGATAATTTGAAAGCCAAGTTTTTACGCCGCGATGTGCTGATGCAGGCGGCGGTGCTGGGCGCGTTGCTGCTCGCTATGGTCTGGCTGGTGGCGAATGTGCAAAGCAATCTGGAACGCCAGAACATTAATTCGGGTTTCGGTTTTTTGTCGGAGCGCGCCGGTTTCGGGATTAATCAAACGCTCATTGATTATACTGAGGACAGTAGTTTCGGGCGGGTTTTGACCGTCGGCCTGTTGAACACGCTGCTGGTTTCCGTGCTCGGCGTTTTCTTCGCCACGGTTCTGGGCTTCTCACTTGGTGTGGCGCGGCTGTCGAGTAATTGGCTGATTAACAAAACCGCAATGGTCTATGTCGAGATTTTCCGCAATGTGCCGCTGCTGCTGCAAATCATGTTTTGGTATTTCGGCGTGTTGCGAAATCTGCCGACGCCGCGTCAGGCGGTCTCATTTGGTGATGCGATGTTTCTCAGCAATCGCGGCATTGTTGTGCCGGCCATTGAAGCGGGCAGCGGGGCGGGGTGGTATGCCGCCGCTCTGGCCATTGGCTTGGCGGCATTTATCTGGCTGCGTCGCCGCGCGCGATTGGCGCTGGCTGATGGCACGATGATGCCGATTTGGCGTCCTTTGCTGATGGTGACTGTCGCGTCATTTGGCGTTGCCGCATTGCTGGCCGGTGTGCCGTTCAGCCTCGATGTGCCGGCGCTGAAGGGCTTTAACTTTCGCGGCGGCATTACGGTTATTCCTGAATTTGTCGCGCTGCTGTTGGCGCTAAGCCTCTATACGGCGGCATTTATTGCCGAGATTGTGCGCGCCGGTATTCAATCGGTTTCCAAAGGCCAGCGCGAGGCGGCGGCCGCACTTGGCCTGCCCGATAAAACGGCGCTGAGTCTGGTGGTTATCCCGCAAGCGCTGCGCGTCATTATTCCGCCGCTGACTAGCCAATATCTCAATCTGACCAAAAACTCATCACTGGCAGTGGCGATTGCCTATCCCGATATTGTGTCAGTATTTGCCGGAACGACGCTGACTCAAGTCGGGCAAGCGGTTGAGATTATTTTCATCACCATGATGATTTATCTGAGCCTGAGCTTGCTAACCTCCTACGCGATGAACAGATATAATGCGCGCATTGCGCTGGTGGGGCAGGACGCATGACCGGTTTCACGCCCACGCCCGCACGTCCCGCACCGGCCAACACGGTGGGCTTTGTCGGCTGGGCGCGCGAAAATCTATTCGCCACAAAATTAGATAGCCTGCTCACTGTGCTGGCCATCACGCTTATTCTATATGTCATGAAGGTGGTTTTTGGCTGGGCCGTTATTGATGCCAGCTTTAGCGGCTCAGACCGCACCGCCTGCTTGAAAGATGTGCAGGGCGCTTGCTGGCCGTTTATCGAGGCCAAATTCGGCCAGTTTATTTATGGGCGGTATCCTGATGCAGAACGCTGGCGGGTTGATTTGGTGTTCGCTGCGGGGCTGATTGGCTTGGTGCCAATGCTGATGCCGAATGTCGGCCATAAGCGCGCCAATATGATTTTCCTGCTCGGCTTTTATCCGGTTTTCGCCTTCATAATGCTGACCGGCGGCGTGTTGGGGCTGGCTGCTGTCGATACAACCGATTGGGGCGGCTTGCTGGTGACACTGGTCGTGGCCGTGACCGGCATTGTTGCCTCATTGCCATTGGGCATTTTGCTGGCATTGGGGCGACGCTCTGACCTGCCGATTGTGCGCGCCTTGTGCATCGGCTTTATCGAGATTTTTCGCGGCGTGCCGCTTATCACGGTTTTGTTTATGGCGAGTGTCATGCTGCCGCTGTTTCTGCCCGATGGAGTGAATTTCGACAAGCTGGTGCGTTGTCTCATCGGTGTCGCGCTGTTCTCATCGGCTTATATGGCCGAGGTGGTGCGCGGCGGCTTACAGGCCATTCCGAAAGGGCAATATGAGGCAGCGGCTGCGCTTGGTCTCAGCTATTGGAAAACAACGCGGCTCATCATTTTGCCGCAAGCGTTGAAACTAGTCATTCCGGGCATTGTGAACACGTTTATCGGCCTGTTTAAGGATACGACATTAGTGTTGATTGTCGGCCTGTTCGACCTGCTGGGCATTGTGCAATTGCACTTTACCGATGCCAGTTGGGCGACGCCTGAGACGCATATTACCGGTTATGTATTTGCCGGTGCGGTGTTCTGGCTTTTCTGTTTCGCCATGTCGCGCTATTCAATCTTTATGGAAAATCATCTTTCAACCGACAGGAATGGCTCATGAGCGACCCCGTTATCCGCATCAATAAAATGAATAAATGGTTCGGCAATTTTCATGTGCTGCGCGACATTAATCTGAATGTTGCCGCCGGTGAGAAAATCGTGATTTGCGGGCCATCGGGCAGTGGCAAGTCCACGCTCATTCGCTGCATCAATCGGCTGGAGGCGCATCAAGAGGGCGAGATTGAAGTCGAGGGCATCACGCTCGACGGCTCGTTAAAAAACCTAGAAGATATTCGCTCAAATGTCGGCATGGTGTTTCAGCAATTCAATCTGTTTCCACATATGACGGTTTTAGAAAACTGCACGCTGTCACCGATATGGGTGCAGCAAAAGCCGAAAGCCGAGGCTGAGAAGCTGGCGCGCGAATTACTGGCGCGGGTGCGTATTCCCGATCAAGCTGATAAATATCCCGGCCAATTATCCGGCGGGCAGCAGCAGCGTGTCGCTATTGCGCGGGCTTTGTGCATGAACCCGCGCATCATGCTGTTTGATGAGCCGACCTCCGCGCTCGACCCTGAGATGATTAAGGAAGTGCTCGATGTGATGGTTGAGCTGGCGGAAGAGGGCATGACCATGTTGTGCGTGACCCATGAAATGGGGTTTGCCCGCCAAGTCGCTGACCGCGTTATTTTTATGGATGAGGGCGAGATTGTTGAAGAAAACGCGCCTGAAGCGTTTTTCTCCAATCCGGAAAATGAACGCACCCAACTTTTCCTCAGTCAGGTTTTGTAACTGACGCGCCGTTTAAGTGTCGATTATCTCGACCTGTTTGCGGCGCACCGGCGCGAAACCTGTCTTCTGATACAGGCGCAAGGCCGAGGGGTGGTCGAGCGTGCAGGTTTGAATAATCACCCGCTTTGGGTCACGCGCCTTGATGATTTGCATGCAGCTTTTCATCACCAAAGGGCCGAGGCCATTGCCAATCTCATCTTCGATTAAACCGAGAAAAACAATCTCGGCTTGTGGAAATAATTTGAAGTTAAGCTCGATATATCCAATCGGCGCGCCGTTGCGACGCAGCACATAAATCTCGGTCGCCGGATGATGAATGAGCGCGGCCAGTTGCCGGTCGTCCAAATGCCGCCGATTGACCCAATGCCATTTTCGCCCGACCATATCGTAAAGGGCGCGATAATCATTCAGCGCCATGCTTTGTTCGCGCTCAAAGCTGACACCCTCAGGCCACGCAATATCGCCGCCCGCAACCGCCAGCGGCGCGTCCATCGCAAGATGGGTAACAATAGTTTGCAGCGTTGTCATTATAGCCAGTCGGGGTAGGGCAGACCCTTTTCCTTCAAAAACGCAGGGTTGAACAATTTCGACTGATAGCGTGTGCCATAGTCGCATAAAATGGTCACAATCGTATGGCCGGGGCCTAAATCAGCCGCCATGCGAAGCGCACCGGCAATGTTAATACCGCTGGAACCGCCGAGGCACAGACCTTCATGCTTCAGCAAGTCAAAGACAATCGGCAGGGCTTCGGCGTCGTCGATTTGATACGCATCATCAATCGGCGCGCCTTCTATATTCGCTGTCACGCGGCCTTGCCCGATACCCTCGGTGATTGATGTGCCCTCGGATTTCAGTTCACCGCTTTTGAACCAATGATACATATTTGCGCCCATCGGGTCGGCGGCGGCGATGCGAATATCGCTGTTTTGCTGTTTGAGATAAATGCCCGTTCCGGCCAATGTGCCGCCTGTGCCGATGGCGCAGGTAAAGCCGTCAACCTTGCCCTCTGTCTGCTGCCAGATTTCGGGGCCGGTGGTTTCAATATGGGCTTGGCGGTTCGCAACATTATCAAACTGATTGGCCCATACCGCGCCGTTTTCACTTTTCTCGGCTAATTCTGCCGCCAGACGACCGGAATATTTAATGTAATTATTGTCGTCCTTATACGGCACGGCGGGCACTTCAATAAGTTCCGCGCCGGCGAGGCGTAGCATGTCTTTCTTCTCATCGCTTTGCGTATCGGGAATGACAATCACTGATTTATAGCCCAGCGCATTGGCAACCAGCGCGATACCAATGCCGGTATTGCCTGCCGTGCCTTCGACAATCGTGCCGCCGGGCTTCAAAAGCGCTTTGGATTCGGCATCGCGAATAATAAACAGCGCGGCGCGGTCTTTCACCGACTGGCCGGGGTTCATAAATTCTGCCTTGCCGAGAATGGTGCAGCCGCTCTCTTCAGAGGCTTTTTTGAGCTTTATCAGGGGCGTATTGCCGATGGCCGCGATCATATTGTCGTGAAATTGCACTTTTTTCTCCAAAAACCCTAAAAAAATCGATTTGCTTAATCCGAAGAGCGGTTTACATCGTAAATATAAAGATTATTCTGTTTCTTTGAAGCACTAATGAGGTTTTTGTTGAACGCACATATTCCATTGAGCCCGAGCTTGGAATCGCTGGTCGCACAATATGCGGCGGGTGATTTGGGTTACGGCATGTCTGTGCTGATGGCAAGCTATATCACCTTGTCACCGGCGGCGCGTGACCAATATCGCGCGCTTGAGCAGTTGAACGGGGTTTTGCTCGATGAAGCCGAGCAAAGCGACGTTAAGGAAGATGCGCTGGACGCGATTATGGCGCGGCTTGATGAGCCGGAACCCGAAGAGCAGAATGTTCCAGTACAAGAAAACCAAGACCTTCCCGCGGCCCTTCGCGAGTTATTGGACGTGTCGGTTGAAGATGCGGATTGGCGGTTTGCCTATCCCGGCGTCAAGCAAGTGAAATTGCCGTTTGGCGATAATGGCGAAACCGTGAAGCTGCTTAAAATTAAGCCGGGCAAAGCGGCACCACGCCATACTCATAAAGGCATTGAGGCAACTCTCGTCTTGCGGGGTGCGTTTCGTGATGGTAACCGTCTGTATGAGCGCGGTCAGTTGGCTCTTGCCGACCAGCATATTCAGCACCGACCGCGAGCTGAAGGTATTGAAGATTGTATTTGCTTGGCGGTAACAGATGGCGCACTTCGGTTTACGGATAGTATCGGACGCATTGCTCGCGATTTCTTCGCGCGTTAAAGCCACACTTCTTTCTACCTTATTCATTCTAGCTTTTTCATTCACCTCGGCTTTGGCCGATAATGTGCCGCGTGATTGGCTGTCCGGTGTGGAGGAAAACGGCCAATTGGCCTATGAGATTACCCGCAAGGGCAAGCGGCTTGGGTTTCATACCATTGACTTTAGCCGCGCCGATAATGGCGACTTGATTGTCGATGTTCACATTGAAATGGATTTCAAATTCGGGCCGCTGACATTGTTCCGCTATCGCCATGACAATCGCGAGGTGTGGCGCGATGGCGTTATGCTGTCGCTAACATCGAAGACCGATAATAATGGTGAGGCCGCTTTTGCCGATTTGCGGCTGGAAGATGGTCGCTATGTCGGCAGCGGGTCGCGCTATAATAACGACCTTGACGCGCCGCTCATATCCACCAGCTATTTCAACCCGAATTTCATTCGCCAGAAAGCCTTTGTCAGTTCGCAAGATGGCCGCCTGCTGCCGACCGGTATTAAGACAGTTGGTGTCGAGACGCTGAAAATCAATAACGCCCCGGTCTCGGCAACGCGCTTTGCGCTGTCGGGCAAGTTGGAGATTGATATTTGGTATGCTGATGACGGACGCTGGGTCAAAACGCAATTTGAACGCGGTCGCTTTAAGGTTGTCGTCCAGCAAACCAATCCGTCTCGTATTCCGCCGCGTAAACAGTGGGAACGTCCTTAACCCCCTTTTGGGAGATATGAATGAAAATCATGACGCCACAGCATGGTTGTGCGTGGATTACCGGCGCGTCCTCCGGTATTGGCGCGGCACTGGCCGAAGAATTGGCCGGTCGTGGCTGGACTGTCGCCATC
>FZLQ01000014.1 GCA_900197605.1 Phyllobacteriaceae bacterium Water-Bin73 | reverse complement strand
AAATTGAAACATTTTCGGCGTTGAAATGAGCGCGCCGATTTCCTGCAAGCTGACCGTGCCCAAAGACGACACGCCGAACAGAGTGTTGAATTTTTCCGCAGCACGCGCCACCGCACGCTCCCCTTGATAGTGAAACAAACGCTGCAATGCAGTGGGCGAACAAAATACCGGCAGACCGAGCTTTTGCCCCATCACCTCAACCGACATATCAATATCGGCAACGCCGTTTAGGATATTCGGCACCAAATCATAATCATCGTAAGCCGCCGTATTGCGCCGATAGGTCAACTCATCATCGGCGGCACCGTCGATGTAATGAAATATAGGCCCGGGCAGACGCCGCCGCGCGAGGTCGCGCAAATCGTCAACATTGCTGCATTTGGCCAGAGAACGCGGCATAAACCCTAATCCTGCTTAAAATGTTTCGACAGTTTCAGGCCTTGCGCCTGATAATTTGAGTTCAGCGCCGCCCCGTAAAGGGTTTGCGGTACATCTGTCAGGCGCTCATAGACCAGCCGCCCGATAATCTGTCCATGTTCGAGTATAAACGGCACTTCGCGCGAGCGCACTTCCAATACGGCGCGCGCGCCGCCCTTGCCGTCATCGCCTTTGCCACCCGCTTCAATGGCGCCAAAGCCGGGGTCAAAGAAACCGGCATAATGCACCCGAAACTCGCCAACCAACGGATTAAACGGCACCATTTCAGCCGCATGGGTCGGCGGAATCGTCACCGCTTCTCGCGAGGCGAGAATGTAAAACTCATCAGGGTCGAGAACAATCTCATCAGCCGCATCGCGATAGACCGGCTCCCAATATTGGGACACCGGCAAAAGGCCGGGCTTATCAACATCAATCAAACCGGCATGGCGTTTGCCGCGATAGCCGACAAGGCCGGTCTTGGCGTCGCCCAGCAAATCAATCGACACGCCCAGCCCATTATCTATATTGGCCACGCCATCGACCAGACCAATATCATCATGCAAACGTTTCAGTTCGCCATCGCCATGCGCCGGTGCGCCGCGGCGAAAGCGCAATTGCGACAGGCGCGAGCCTTCACGCACCAATATCGGAAATGTGCGCGGGCATACTTCCAAATAAAGATGGCCTTTGTAACCGGCCGGCACAATGTCAAACGCCGTGCCGAAATCGGTGATTAACCGCGTAAACACATCAATGCGACCGGTCGAGCTTTTCGGATTGGCAAACCCGGCCGTGCGCTCGGGCAGATTAACCGCCTCCATGAGCGGCACCAAATAAACGCAGCCTGTCTCCAATACCGCGCCATGCGACAAGTCGATTTTATGATAAGCCCGCGCCGCCAATTTATCGGCAATCGTGCCCTTTTCGCCGGGCAGAAAACTGGCGCGAATACGATAAGCAACATCGCCCAGCCGGAGGTCGAGGCTGGCCGGTTGTATCTGGTCGTCCAACAGGCCGCCGCCACTGGCCCAAATTTGTTTTTCGCGCACCATGTTTTGAATACCGTGGGCCGGCAGAATGCCAACGGCATGGGTCTGACCTTTGGTCATGACCGGCTCTTGCCCTGCTTCATCGGGAAACAGAGCGCCTGTTTCGGTACCGTCACTCATTTTTGCGTCTCGCATTGCGCTTTACGAATCTCAATCATGGGCTGGAGTTTACGCTTAAAAGGCCGTCATGTCTTGACGCGGAGACAGTTTTTCGACATGTTCTTCCCAATCGAGGTGATTTGGGCCGGCTGGCTTGCGGCCTCGTTAAATAAACAGCTAAAATCGCCGGAGGAAACCCGGCCTCATGGTCGGTTTTTTTATGCCGGTTATCAATAAAGGGTCACGCAGGAGACGATTATGACCGAGAGAAAAAAAAGGCAAACGCAAACCCGCATGGTGCACGAAGGCGCTATCCGCTCGCCATTTGGGGAAACCGCTGAGGCGCTATATCTGACCTCAGGTTATGTTTATGACAGCGCCGAGCAGGCAGAGGCGCGCTTTAACGAAGAAGAAGACGGCTATATTTATTCGCGCTTCGGCAATCCGACTGTGCGCGCTTTTGAAACCCGCATGATGGCATTGGAAGGCGCGGAAGATGCGCGCGCCACCGCTACCGGCATGGCCGCCGTAACCGCCTGCATGATGAGCCAGCTTGAGGCCGGTGATCATATTGTGGCCGCGCGGGCGCTTTTCGGTTCATGCCGATATGTGGTGGAAACGCTGATGCCGCGTTTTGGCGTCGCCTGCACTTTGGTTGATGGGCGCGACCTTGACGCCTGGAAAGCCGCGCTACGCCCCGAAACCAAAATTTTATTTCTTGAAACACCGTCCAATCCGGTGCTGGAAATCATCGACATTCAGGCCGTGGCAGATATTGCCCATAATCACGGCGCGCAATTGGTTGTCGATAATGTGTTTGCCACGCCGGTTTTGCAAAAGCCGCTGGCATTGGGTGCCGACATCACCATTTATTCGGCGACCAAACATATTGACGGGCAAGGCCGGTGTCTTGGCGGCATTATTTTGGGTCGCGAAGATTATGTGCAAGACCAGCTTGCCGGTTTCATGCGTCAAACCGGCCCCAGCCTCGCCCCGTTTAATGCTTGGGTGATGCTGAAAGCTCTTGAGACGCTCGAGCTGCGCGTCAACGCGCATTGCGATAATGCTGAGACATTGACGCAAATGCTGTCGGCGCATCAGCAGATTGAGCGCGTTTATTATCCGCATGATGAAAATCATCCGCAATTTGAGCTGGCGCAAAAACAAATGACGCGCGGCTCAAACCTTATCGCTTTTGACCTGAAAGGCGGCAAGGCTGATGCCTTCACACTGGCCAATGGGCTGGAGATTGCGCTTATCTCGAATAATCTAGGCGATGCCAAAACCCTGATCACCCATCCCGCCACCACCACCCACTCGAAATTAAGCGATGCGGCGAAAGCCGAATTGGCGATTGCGGGTGGTACATTGCGGGTCTCGGTCGGACTTGAAGACGGGCAAGATTTGCTTGATGATTTTGAGCAAGCATTGGCCAAATTAGGGTAAGCTAAAGCTTCAGTGTAAGGGATAAAGGCGGCATGCAAAAAGCGGTGACGCGCGATATTTCGGTTTCGGTTGAAACGCGTTTTCTGGACAGCGACAGCGATCCGGACGAAGCCTATTTCGTTTGGGCCTATCGCATAACCATTGAAAATTTGGGCGATGAGACGGTGCAATTATTAACCCGCCATTGGCAGATAACCGATAGTCAAGGCCGCTTGCAAGAAGTGCGCGGCGAGGGCGTTGTCGGCGAGCAACCGACCCTCGCCCCGGGTGGAAAATTTACCTATTCCTCGGGCACACCACTTGCAACGGCTTCCGGATTTATGCGCGGCAGCTATGGCATGAAGACCCAAAATGGCGAGCGGTTCGATATTGACGTGCCGGCCTTTTCGCTGGACAGCCCGCATGAAAGCGGGAACATAAATTAGAGCCAGCGAAAGAGATGAACGAAAAAGATGAGTGACAATCGAACCATATTTTTCATTATCGGCTTGCTGCTGACGGCGGTCTCCGGCGGCATGCTGTTGCCCGCCACCATTAATGCGACAAGCGGCCATAGCGATTGGCAGGTTTTCATCGGTTGCGCGCTGGTTACCGGTTTTATTTCCGGTGCGCTTATTCTCACCAATCGCGGAAAATTGCCGCCGCTTTCGGTCAAACAAGCCTTCACCCTCACCAGCCTGTCATGGCTGGCGCTGGCCGGTTTTGCCGCTCTGCCTTTTGCTTTTGGCGAATTGAATATGAGTTATACCGATGCCTTTTTTGAGGCCATGTCGGGTCTGACCACAACCGGCGCGACCGTGATAACCAATCTTGATGATGCCCCGCCCGGCATTTTATTATGGCGTGCCCTGCTGCAATGGTTTGGTGGCATTGGGATTATTGTTATGGCGATATCGGTTTTGCCGATGCTGAATATTGGCGGCATGCAATTATTTCGCCTTGAAAGCTCGGACACATCTGAAAAAATTCTGCCGCGCACGGCGCAAATTGCGGGTTCCATCACGCGGCTCTATTTCGGCATCACGCTGGCTTGCGTCATATCCTATTTGCTCGCCGGTATGGATATGTTCGACGCCATTGCCCATGCCATGACAACCATTGCGACGGGCGGCTTTTCGACCCGCAATGATAGTCTGGGCGCGTTTGGCGCGCCGGTGGCGATGGTCGCGATATTTTTCATGCTGGTTTCCGCCGTGCCGTTTGTCGCCTATCTACAATTGGTCAATCGCAAATTCGATAAATTTGTGCGCGACGAACAAATCCGCACCTTCTTTTTATTGGCGCTCTTCGCCGCCGGCACGATGTGGATTTACCAATTGGCGATGATGGATGACAGCGCCGGTGCGGCTCTTTTATCCGCCGCGTTCAACACCACGTCGATTTTAACCGGCACCGGTTATGCAACCGCCGATTACGGTGCTTGGGGGCCGTTTGCCGTTTCAATGTTTTTCATTTTGACCTTTATCGGCGGCTGCGCCGGGTCAACCGCTTGCGGATTGAAAATCTTCCGTCTGCAAGTGGTGGTCAAAGCGGGCTGGCGTTATATCCGTCAATTGACGCGCCCCAATGGGGTTTTTGTCATTCGCTATAATGGCCGCTTGCTCGACGATGATGTCGCCAATTCAGTGGTCGCTTTTGTGCTGATATTCATTCTGACTTTTGTCGCCGTGGCGACCTCGCTGAGCTTGATGGGGCTCGACCCGTTAACCGCGCTGTCGGCCGCCGCCGCCGCCATTGCAAATGTCGGCCCGGGTCTGGGGCCTGAAATCGGCCCTTCAGGCACTTATGCCGGTCTGCCGATCCAAGCCAAATGGGTATTGGCTTTCGGCATGCTTTTGGGACGGCTTGAATTTTTGACCGTATTGGTGTTATTCGCGCCCAGCTTCTGGCGTCGCTGAGGGCTGATAGCTCAGCGGCTCTTGCGGCGCGCCGCGCAATCGACCGACAAATTTTCGAATGTCTTCTTGAATCCCCAATACGCTGGGCACCAAAAACAGCACAATCAGACTGGCAAAGCCCAAGCCCCAAGCAATGGTGATAACCATTGGCAGCAAAAATTGCGCTTGCACGCTGGTCTCAAATAATAGCGGGGCCAGTCCCAAAACCGTCGTCAGCGAGGTCAGCGTGACCGCGCGCAGACGGTCGCAAATGCCGTTAATCACCGCTTCGCGCAAGCCCTCGCCATCGTTTTGGCGTTCATCAATGCGGCTGATAAGAATAATCGAATTATTGACCAATATGCCCGACAGACCCAGCAAGCCGACAAGGCTCAAAAATGTCAGGTCAAAGCCCTGCACATAATGGCCCGTCACCATGCCGATAAGGCCGAAAGGAATAACCGACATAATGATAATCGGGCGCGAATAGCTAGCAAAAACAAATGCCAGAATAATGTATATCAGCGACAGCCCGACCATCGCCCCGATGCGTAAGCCGCCCAATGTCTCTGTCTGTTCTTGATTGCGGCCACCAAAACTGAAGCTGATATTATATTTTGCTGCGACTTGCGGCAATGTGGTCGCCGCCATGTCTTGCAGCACATCATTCGGGTCGCCCGCATCATCATCATAATCGGCAATCACCGATACCGCCACTTGCCCGTCCGCGCGGCGCACCGATGAGAAGCCGGGTTTCTCGATAATATCGACAATCGCCGTGAGCGGCACATAGCGCGGCCCGCCGGTCGCCGTCAGGCTGCCCGGCACGGGCAATTCAATATCGGCCAATTGTTTGGGACTTGTGCCATCGCGCGGTTGCAGCACACGCAAAGTGACTTCCTCATCACCCCGCGCAAAACGTTTGGCAATCGCGCCTTCCAAATTGGCGCGGGTCAGATTGCCGACCATTGCATTTGTGAAGCCCAAAGCCTCGCCGCGTCGGTTCACTTCAAGCAGCAATTCTTGCTTATTGTAGAATAAATCATCGCGCGCGCGCGAAATACCGGCATATTCTTCCAGCTTTTGACGCACTTCCAACGCGGCTTTTTTCAGGGTTTCCGGATCGGCATTTTGCAGGCGAATATCAATATCGCGCCCGGGCGGGCCGCCGCGCTGTTCGCGGATAAACACATAACGCAAACCGGCAATATCGGGCACCAACGCTTCCCATTGCTTGACAATATCTTTGGTACGAATGGTGCGCGCCTCGCTAGCTGTCAACTCAGCCGTGATAAAGGCGCGCTCTTCTCCGGTCGAGGCACCGGTGCGGCCGATTTGGGTAAACATGATGGAAATCAGTTTTTCATCAGCTTCAGGACCCGCCTGTTCCAGCAATTTGGCTTCGGCATCATAAAGCGCTTTTTCAATCAGCTTGGTGCCCTCATGGGTTTCAGCGCGTTTGGTGCCGGGCTGGAAAAACACATAAGCATTGACCACTTCGCCCTCGGGCGAGGGGAAAAAACGAAACGGCACGCGCCCGCCGGCCAATAGGCCGATGCAGATAATCAATATCGCCATGCCGACCGCTGCAGTTGTGTAGCGATTGTCATATACTGAGGTCACAAAACGCTTAAAGCGATTGGCGCGGAAATGTTCAAATCGGTCGAGAAAAGCCTTGCGAATGCCGCGCCGTGGTTTGCGCGGTTTTTTCAGCGCATGGCTCAAATGGCCGGGCAGCACGAAAAAACATTCAATCAGGCTGGCCACCAAAACACTGAATAGCACCAGCGGAATGGCGCGAACAAACTGGCCCATCACACCGGTGATGAGCAGCATGGGAATAAACGCCGCCAAAGTGGTCAGCGCCGCCGCCGTTATCGGCAGCATCATGCGCAGCGCCCCGCCTTCAGCGGCAGTTTGCGCATCGGCCCCTTGCTCGGTCAGGGTTGCTGAATGTTCGCCCACCACAATCGCGTCATCGACAATAATCCCAATTGTCATAATCAGGGCGAAGAGCGACAACATGTTAATCGTCATGCCGAGATATAACATAACGCCAAACGTCGCCATTAATGAGGCGGGAATACCGGCTGCCACCCAAAAGGCGATGCGGCCATTTAGGAACAAGAACAAAATGCACAAGACCAGAAACATGCCGCCCAGCCCATTGACCAACAGCACATTAATGCGCTGGCGAATTTTATCGGCATTCACATCAAACACTTCAACTTTCAGCGTTGGCGGCAAAGACGGCAACGTCTCAGCAATATAAGCGCGTACGGCATCAGTCATGTCCAGCGCATCGCCATTTTTCGTGCGCTGCATGGTCAGGCGAATGGCGCGATTGTCGCCGCGCCACCCCTCAGCGGCATTGGCATCAAAGGTCTCATAGACCCGCGCCACATCACCGACTTTAATTAGGCGGCCATCAGCCGAACTGAGCAGACTAATCTCACGCACGTCACCGGCGGTTTGTGCCAGACCGACGGCGCGTACTTGCCGCTCAACCTCGCCGCGCAAAATACCGCCCGGCACATCAAGCGACGAGCCGGCCAGTTTGTCGGCAATATCTTGCGCCGTCATATTATAGCGGCGTAATTGCGCGGCCTGCGCTTCGACCCAAATTTCCTCGTCGCGAAAGCCGTCCATCACCACCTTATCGACGCCCGCACTCAGCAAGCCGTCGCGTAATTGTTTGGCATAAGCGCGCAGCGCGCGTTCCTCAAACGGGCCGGAAAGCAGCACGGAAACGACAGGCTCAAAGAAAGTGGTTTGTGAGATAACCGGCTTTTCGGCATCTTTCGGCAATGTGGTGATAGCATTGACCGCGGCCTCGACATCGCCCACGGCTTTTTGAATTTCGGCCTCGGGATAAAACTCGACCGTGATGGCGGCAAAGCCGGTGCGCGAGGTTGACTTAAACTCCTTCACGCCATCGATAAAGCGCACTTCGGGCTGAATGGTGGCGACGATATTTTTATCGACATCTTGCGCCGTTGCACCTGGCCAGGGCACATTAATATTCACGATTTTAATTTCAGTGGTTGGGAAAAACTGCGTGTTCAAACCCGACAGGCCGAAAAAGCCGAACATAATCATCGAGAAGAAAAGCAAATTGGCAGCATTGCGATGCCGCGAAAACAGCTCAACAATGGCGCGCATCGGATTCATTTAAGGCCGCTCCACCACTTTCACGGCGACACCCGGCGCGGCTTCATTAAAGCGCGTCATCAGCACCATATCACCGACATTGAGACCGCTTCTGAGCAGAACTTGCGCGCCATCATCAATGAAATCAGCAATGGTTTTACGGGTCAGTCGCCCGTTCTCAATCAGATAAAGCGTATTGTCACCATAAAGCGCATCTTTGGAAATCGCCATCACATCGGGCACGGGTTGGGCCAGTAATTCGACGGTCACAAACGCGCCACCGCGCAAATTAGAGGGTAATTTGCCATCAATGCGGGCATAGACATCGACACCGCGCGTGGCTTGGCTGATTTGCGCGCCAACCCGCTCAATCTCAGCCTTTAACTCAATGCGCTCGCCGCCAAGCTGCCAGACAATATTTACCGGTCGGCCAATCACTTCACTATTGCGCTCCAAAAAGCGGCCATATTCGGCATCGGATAAATTGAACACGACATCGAAATTATCGCTATCGAGCAGCACGCCAACTTGGTCATTCGGGTTCAAAACACGGCCTTCACGCGCCGTGATATTGGCCAGAAAACCGCTAAATGGCGCAATGACTTTGGTATTGGCCAAGTCGCGCTTGGCTTTTTTTACCTGCACATTTATTCGGTCAACCGCCGATTGTTGTTGTTCGGCGCGCGCCGCTTTAATCGTCGCATCGGTGTTTTTATCGTCCACCGTCTTTTGCGATACCGTGCCTTTTTTGAATAATTTCTGGGCGCGGGCTTTTTCTTGGCGCGCCAATTTGGCGGCGGCTTGGCGTTCTTTCAAAACCGCCTTCGCGCCCTTGAGTTGCGCGCGCGCATCAGCCAATTGGTTTTCATAAGTAAACGGGTCAATCTCCAGCAGCACATCGCCCTTGCTTACTTGCGCGCCATCTTCAAAACCGGCACTGGTGGCAATCACCTCACCCGATACCAAAGCGCGCAAATTCACCTCGCGGCGCGGCCTTAACTCGCCAAAGGCAGAAATGCGGGGCTGGTAAATTTCATAAGCGACTTTTTGCGCCGCCACTGACCAAGTAATTTCGCGATTCTCAGCAGGTTTGGTTTGCGGCTTGGTGGCAACCAGCATGGAAAAACCGAAAAATCCGCCCATTAAGACAAGCAGAGGCATGGCTATTTTTCTTAGCCTTCCGCCCGAAGCCGGACGCAATTTATGAGCCTGCTCGCGCATCCACATTCCCACATTGTTCAAATACTGTTTCATCTTGCCTCTACCGGCACCCTTTACGCAAATGACCACGCCAGACTAATAAGGATATAACGCGGCTTGCGGCCTAAACCAGTCGCTTAATTCACGCGGCAGAAAACGCTTCTTCCGGTGAAAAGACATAGTTTTCATTACAAAACTCGCACCGCACTTCGACAGTTTCTTGCGCCTGCATTTCCGTGCGGTCGGTATCTGATAGTCCGGCCAGCATATTCAACACACGTTGGCGCGTGCACGGACAGGCAAAGGTCAATGCGCGCGGCTCAAACACCCGCACGCCATCTTCGTGAAACAAGCGAAAAGCCAATGCCTCGCCGCTGACGTCACTGTCCAATAATTCAGTGTCTTCGGTTGTCTGCAACAAAATTTCCAACCGATTCCAGTCATCATCAATCAGCTCAGGATCGCCTTCTGGCGGGGTCTCAATATCAATCACGCCGCCGGTCGCCGCCATTTGCTGCACCACAATGCCACCGGCGCGCCATTCGGTTTTGCCGCCGGGCAATAATAACGGTGCCGCCGCCAATTTCAACGCCGTGCCGATCTGCTCAGAGCGTTCAAAATAACCCAGTGCCGCATCAGCCAATGTGTCGCCCTCAAGCGGCACAATGCCTTGATAGCGTTCCATATCGGCACCTTGATCGACGGTGAACGCCATATGGCCTTTATCGCCCAATAAGGCCATTGGCGGACTGCCCGCTTTTAACGCCGCTTGCAGCGCCGCTTCGTCAAATTGTGCAAAACCGCGCAAGCCGCCGACACCGCCCGCTTCGGGCGTATAGTCAGCCATCAACATGGAAATCGGGCCGCTGCCTTGCAATTGCAAGATAAACCGCCCGTCAAATTTCAGCATGGTGCCGAGCATAGAGGCCAATACCAGCGCCTCGCCAAGCAAGCGATTGACCGCTTCGGGATAGTCATGCCGCAGCAGCACGTCAGAAGCGAGACTGTTCAGCTTCACCACGCGGCCATTGACATTTTGCCCCTCAATACGAAACGGCAGGGCATAATTATGCAATTCAGTCATAATCAGCAATCCAATTCCGCGCCCATGCAGTGCAGCATGACGGCTTTTTGGGCATGCGCGCGGTTTTCGGCTTCGTCAAAAATCACCGAAGCCGCGCCATCAATCACCTCCGCCGTGACCTCACTGCCGCGATAGGCCGGTAAGCAATGCATGAAAATCGGCGCATCGCCGCGCGTCATTAAATCTTGCGTCACCTGATACGGGCCAAAAGCCGTGGCGCGCGCTTGCGCTTCAGCCGGGTCATCGCTCATCGACACCCAGCAATCAGTCATCAGCGCGGCGGCATGCTCAGCCGCGTCTTCAGCCGTTTCGCACAGCGTAATCTTGGCGCCCTTGGCTTGCGCCGCTTTAATCTCTGCATCGGCAATCGAAAAATCGGCCGGGGTCGCCAGTGCCAATTCAAAATCCAATTGCGCGGCGGCATGCACAAAAGACAAAGCGACATTATTGCCATCGCCCAGCCAAGCGAGTTTCTGTCCCGCCAGCGCGCCTTTATGTTCTTCAAAAGTCATTAAATCGGCGACGATTTGGCACGGATGGCTATAGGCCGTCAGCCCGTTAATCACCGGCACATGGGCATGGGCGGCCAGCTCGCTCAGCGTCTCATGCGGGCCGGTGCGCAGCATCGCCAAATCGGCAAAGCGCGAAATAACTTCAGCCGTATCGGCAATGCTCTCGCCGCGCCCCAATTGCATATCGCTCTGGTTCAATATCACTGTCTGGCCGCCAAGCTGGCGCATGCCCATATCAAAAGACAGCCTTGTGCGGGTTGAGGGTTTTTCAAAAATCATCGCCAATAAATGACCCGCCAGCGGCGCGTCATCATCAAGCGTGCCTTTTGGTTTTCCGGCGCGCGCGGCTTTGCGTTTATGGGCGCTGTCCAGCAAATGACGCAATTTGCCATCGGGCAAATCGGCCAGATCGAGAAAATGGCTCTGATGGTCTGCCAAGCTCATGGCTTAATCTCCTGCCCGCAATTTGGCGCAGGCTTGCTCTAACGCCGTCACGGCGATGTTAATCTCGTCTTGCGTCACATTGAGCGGCGGCAAGATGCGCAGCACATTATCGCCCGCGCCAATGCTCAGCAGTTTTTCATCGCGCAAGGCCGCCACCAAATCGGTATTTGGCCGTTTGCATTTCAGCCCGACCATCAAGCCGCGCCCGCGCACATCTTCAAACATATCGCTGTTTTCTTCGAGCAAGCGCGCCAAATGCTGGCGAAAATACAACGCCATATCCTGCACATGGGCAAGAAAGGCTTCATTATTGACTTCCGCCATCACCGCCGCGCCGACCGCGCAGGCTAAGGGGTTGCCGCCATAGGTCGAGCCATGCGTGCCGGGCTGCATGACGCTGCCGACGGCCTGTGTCGTCAGCACCGCACCGAGCGGAAAACCGCCGCCAATGCCTTTGGCAATCGCCATCACATCAGGGGTTATGTCGGCCCATTCATGGGCAAATAATTTGCCGGTCCGGCCAATGCCGCATTGCACTTCGTCAAAGCCCAGCAAAATATCATGCTTGTCGCATAAGGCGCGCAAATCGCGCAAAAACGCCGTGCCGACATCGCGCACACCACCCTCGCCCTGCACCGGCTCGATAAGAATACCCGCGACTTTCTCATCAATCAGCTTTTCAACCGCCGCTAATGACAATTCGGGGCATTGCACAAAGCCTTGCGGGGCCGGGCCAAAACCCTCCAAATAGGCTTGATTGCCGGCCGCCGCCAAAGCCGCCAATGTGCGGCCATGAAACGCGCCGGCAAAACCGATAAGCGTCACTTTTTCGGGCGCCCCGTTTTCCGCATGATATTTCCGCATCGCCTTAATCATGCCCTCAGCGGCTTCGGCACCGGAATTTGTGAAAAACACCAAATCGGCAAAACTGGCATCGCAGAGCGCGTCGGCCAGTTTTTCTTGTTCGGGAATTTGATAAAGATTGGAGACATGCCACAGCTTTTCCGACTGGGCTTTCAGCGCCGCATTGAGCTTTTCATGCGCGTGACCCAGCGTATTGACCGCCACGCCCGAGCCGAAATCGAGATATTTCTCGCCGGTTTCGGTTTCCAGCCACGCGCCCTCGCCGCGCACAAATCTGAGGGGCGCGCGGTTATAAGTCGGCATGATATGGCTGTCACCAGCACTCATTTTGCTCTCATTTCTCTCTCTGTGCCGCGCCGAAAAAAAGCGCAGCAGAATAGAAAAAGCCGCCATTCAGCGAAGGCGGCTTGCTGAGGACGATTTTTACCCCAAAAGCGGGTTTTCTGGCAAGTTTTTTGGCAGAAGTTTGAAGCAGCGGCGTTTTGACGGGCTTTTTAAGGCTAGCTTTTCAAACGCCAGCCGCGCGCCAAGACATATTGGCAAATCGCCGATCCCAATAAAGTCAGGCCGATGAGCATGCCCGCCCCAAACAAGAGCGAGCCTTCCGCATGGCCGGTCAGCGCATAGCGAAACCCGTCAATCATGTAAAAGAACGGATTATATTGCGTCACATTATAGGCAAATTCGGGCAATTGGGTGACCGAGTAAAATGTGCCGGATAAAAACGCCAGCGGCGTGATGATAAAATTGGAAATCGTCGCCAAATGGTCGAATTTATCGGCCCAAATGCCGCCAATCAGGCCGATTTGGCCGAGCAGCAGCGAGGCGATACAGGCATAAAACAGCGCCACAAAAAAGCTATGCACAGTGAAATCAACAAAAAACGCCATTGCGGTAAATGTGCCGACGCCGACAAACAAGCCGCGCGTCAGCCCGCCAAAAGTAATGCCGATATTCAATTCCAGCGGCGATAAGGGCGGCATCAGGAAATCAACAACATTGCCCTGCACTTTGGCGACCAACAGAGAAGACGAGCTATTGGCAAAAGCATTTTGCACAATCGACATCATAATCAGCCCGGGCGCGAGGAAATTAATAAACGGCACACCGTTAATATCGGGGCGCAAACCGGCCAAAGCCAGCGAGAAAATCGCCAAAAACAGCAAAGTGGTGACAATCGGCGCCATCAGCGTTTGCATCCACACTTTGGTGAAGCGGCGCACTTCTTTCTTGTACAAAGTCCAAAGCCCAAGCCAATTAAACCGGCCAAACTGGCGCACGCCCAATTCCGGATAAACGCTGGCAACCGAGCCGCCCCCTTGATGAGAGGCGGGGTTTTGGGTGGTTTCGGGTGATTCTGCTTGTTCCATGACGCAGACAATAGGCCAATCATGGTCAGGTTCAAGGCAAATATGCGCGAGGCGATGATTCGAATCATGTGGATAAAGACGAATCAGCCTTTCCCTTTTGCCACTACATTTAGTAGAAAATAGGTGTAGCGCCACTAGATGTGGTGAGAAACAAATTGACGATTAATTGATTCTGGAGGGGCCTCATTATGGCATGGACTGATGAACGTGTTGAAATGCTTAAACAATTATGGACTGACGGCCTGTCTGCCAGTCAGATTGCCCGCAAAATGGGGGGTGTGACCCGTAATGCGGTTATCGGCAAAGTGCACCGTTTGGGGCTATCCGGTCGGGCGACCCCGGCGCGCGTCTCAACGGCGCGGATTTCTGCCGGTTCAGGACGGGCGCGACCATCTACGCCCTCGCTATCGGGCAGCCAACGTTTTCGTGCCAATGAATTGGACGATATTAAAGACCAAGTGGTGCCCGAGCCGATTTTAAGTCCCGAAGAACGCGCCAGCGTGCTGCATCTGACCGAGCATACTTGCAAATGGCCGATTGGCGACCCCGGCACGACGGAGTTTCACTTTTGCGGCGCCCGCGCCAAAAGCGGCAGCCCTTATTGCACAACCCATGCGGCCCAAGCCTATCAGCCGCTGGAACGTCGGCGTAAGAAAAAAGTCGCGCGCTAAAGCCTAACGCAAGAAGCCTCGCTCAACATCTCGTTTGGGCGGGGCTTTTTGCTGGCTTTTTGACAGTAAACCGACAATTATAGGCGACTTCAGGGAGGGTTTTATGCGTCAATTCAAAGATAAAGTCTGTGTGATTACCGGTGCCGGCAGCGGCATTGGCGCGGCTTGCGCGCGCGCAATGGCAGCGCAGGGGGGCGTGATTATCGGCACTGATTTGCGCCAAGATATGCTGGCCGACACCAAAGCCGCGGTGGAAGCCGCCAATGGCCGCATGGAAACCTATATGGTCGATGTTGCCGACCGCGATGCCATGTTCGACTTGGCAGCGCAGGTGGAAAAAAATCATGGCGGGGCTGATTTGATTTTGAACAATGCCGGTGTGGCCTTTGGCGCGCCGGTGGCGGAGATGAGCCTCGATGATTGTAAATGGCTGATGGATATTAATTTCTGGGGCGTGGTCAATGGCACGCAAGCCTTTCTGCCGCATTTCATGGCCAAAGGCAGCGGTCATGTCGCCAATGTATCGTCGATTTTCGGCCTGATTGGCGTGCCGACCCAAAGCGCTTATAACGCCGCCAAATTTGCCGTATTGGGCTTTACCGAAGCCTTGCGCCACGAAATGCGCGGCACGGATATTGGCGTTTCAACCATTCACCCGGGCGGCATTAACACAAATATTGTGCGCCATGCCCGCCTGCAGCAAGGGCCGGAGGCCGAGGCCGAGCGCGATGAGGCGATTGAACGGTTTGCCCAATTTACCATGACGCAGCCCGATGGCGCGGCCAAGGTGATTATGAAGGGCATCAGAAAAAACAAAGCACGGATTCTCATTGGCCCCGACGCTTATGTGGTCGATTGGGTGCGGCGGCTGTTTCCGGCCAGCTATTTGCGATTGCTGCCAATGTTGGATTTGACCCGCGATCAAGATTAAAGCGCATCACGAAAACAAGCGCCGCCTGCCCGATTGGCCGCTTACGACCGGAAGGTGATGAGCGGTTGACATGCGCCATATTGAGGCCTAGAACGCAAATGATAATCATTCGCATTTGCAGGATACCCCATGCTCTTTCGTGTTTTTGCCTTAACGGCGTTTTTTGCTCTTCCTCTGATCGCTTTTATTATCAGCCATGCCGCCACCACAACAGCGGCGCAAGAAGCTGGCGTGACACAAGACGCAAGCGGGGCGCAAGAAAACGACCAACTCACCCAGCGCGTCAATGTCTATTCCTATCGCCAGCCGTTTTTGGTCGAACCGCTATTTGAACAATTCACCGCCGCGACAGGCATTAAAGTCAAAGTCATCTTCGCCAAAAAAGGCCTTATCGAGCGCGTCAAAACCGAGGGCAAACGCTCGCCTGCCGATGTTATTTTGACGGTTGATATTGGTCGCTTGCAGGCCGCCCAAGCCGTCGCCCAGCCGGTCACCTCAGCGATTTTGACCAAACATGTGCCGAAGCGGGCGCGCAGCGCTGATGATAAATGGTTCGGCCTCACCTGGCGCGCGCGCGTGGCTTATGTATCGCGGGCGCGGGTCGCGGCAACGGATTTGTCTTTTGCCGATTTGGCGAAGCCGGAATATCGCGGCCGCATTTGCCTGCGCTCGGGCCAGCACCCTTATAATATTGCCCTGTTTGCCGCCCTCATCGACCATATGGGCGAAGCGGGTTTCAAAAATTGGCTGAGCGGATTGAAAGCCAATTTGGCCGGCAAGCCGTCGGGCAATGACCGCGCCCAAGTGCGGAAGGTTTATGGCGGCGCATGTGATATCGCCATCGGCAATACTTATTATATGGGCAAAATGCAGACCAATAAGAAAAAGCCCGAACAACAAGATTGGGCGAAATCGGTGCGGGTGGTGTTTCCCGATATGCCGCGCAGCGGCGCGCATATGAATATATCGGGCATGGCGATGGCCAAATATGCGCCGAATCGAGCCAATGCCCAAAAGCTGATGGAATTTTTGGTTTCTGAAACGGCGCAAAAAACCTATGCCGAGGTTAATTTTGAATATCCGATAAGCGCCGATATTCCGGCCTCGGCGCGGGTGCAAAGCTGGGGCGCGTTCACCCCCGACAGATTATCGCTCTCAACCATTGCCAATTTGCGCCGCCGTGCCAGCGAAATCGTTGACGAAGTTTCCTTTAATGATGGCCCATAATATGGCAGGCTTTCCGAGTTAAGTACTAGGGAGGAACATCATGTCATTTACCGGAAGCTGCTATTGCGGCAAAATTAAATACCGGGCCGAGGGCGATGCAGTGATGAAACTGCAATGCCATTGCCGCGAGTGCACTTATATCACCGGCGGCGCAGCCAATCTGACAATGGGCGTGGCCGAAGCGGGCTTTGAATATACACAAGGCACGCCCTCAAGCTATAAGCGCGATGATATTGAAGGGGCCGTGACCCGCGATTTTTGCGGCGATTGCGGCACACCTTTAGCGACACGCTTGGTGCCTGGCGCACCCGGTGCCGTATTGCTGAAAATCGGCTCGCTCGATAATCCGGCCGATTTTGCCGGCCCCGATGTCGCCATTTACACAGATGAGAAACATGATTTCCATGTCATTGCCGATGGCATTGCCCAATTCGGCAAACTGCCCGGCTGATATTGACCAAAAAAAACCCCCGGCAGATTGCTCTGCCGGGGGTCACGCTCACTAGGGGATATCAAGTGCGCGAGAACTCGGGATAGGCTTCAATGCCCAGCTCTTCTTTATCGAGACCCAGCATTTCACCGTCTTCATCGACGCGAATACCCATCGACGCTTTCAGTATCGACCAGATAATGCCACTGGCAACCAGCGTAAAGATACCGACAGAGACGACACCGATGGCCTGCACTGAGTAGGTCGCATCGCTATTGGTCAGCGGCACAATCAGCGTGCCCCAAATACCGCAGACGAGGTGAGCCGGAATGGCACCCACAACATCATCGACTTTAAACTTGTCGAGCAGCGGCACCGCCAAGACAACCAGCACGCCGCCAACTGCACCGATAAAGGCTGCTGCCGGAATGGACGGGGTCAGAGGCTCTGCTGTAATGGACACCAGTCCACCAATCGCACCGTTCAAGCACATGGTCAGGTCAATTTTGCCATAAAGCAGGTTTGATGCGACCATTGCCGCCACTACACCCGCCGCAGCGGCCATATTCGTGTTGATGAAAATGTTTGAGATGGCTGCTGCATCGGCACCTGAACCCAAAGCCAGTTGCGAACCGCCATTAAAGCCGAACCAACCGAGCCACAGAATAAATGTGCCCAATGTTGCCAAAGGCATGCTTGAACCCGGTATCGGGTTGACTTCGCCATTGGGGCCGTATTTACCAGCGCGCGCGCCCAAAATAACGGCACCGGCCAGAGCGGCCCAACCACCGGTTGAGTGTACCAGCGTCGAACCGGCAAAGTCAGAAAAGCCCATGGCGTCGAGCCAGCCTGTACCCCATTCCCAGCTGCCGACGATTGGATAAATAAATCCGGTCAGAAACAGCGTGAAGATAAGGAATGGCCACAGCTTCATACGCTCGGCAATTGTGCCCGATACGATGGAAGCCGTTGTGGCACAGAAGACCATTTGGAAATACCAGTCAGAGCCCGACGCATAGCCGCCTGAGAAATCAGGAGCTTCGCCGCCAATGGCACTGTCATCAGCAGACCAAACAGAGAAGAGTTCGCCAATATAACCGCCTTCTTCAATGCCATACATCAGATTATAACCAACCAGCCAGTACATCAGACCGGCGATTGAGAACAATGAGATGTTTTTCACGCAAATGGTTGCAGCATTTTTCGACCTTACCATGCCGCTTTCGAGCATAGTAAAACCGGCGGCCATGAACATGACCAAGAAACCGCAGACTAGGAACAGGAATGTGTTGAACACATAAGCTGTCTCTGGGCTAACTTCAGCGAGGGCCGGACCGGCTGCCAAAGACAAAGCCGAACCCAGTCCCAAAATTTTGAGAGTATTTTTCAACATTGGTGGATTCCTTTACAGTGCAGCAGAGCCGTTTTCGCCGGTCCGAATACGGATGGCTTCATCGACACCAACTACGAAAATTTTACCATCACCGATTTTATCTGTATTAGCGGCTTCGCGAATGGCGGCACAAGCAGCCTCCACTTGCGCGTCATCGACAACAACTTCAAGCCGCATTTTCGGCAAGAAATTGATCTCATATTCAGCACCACGATAGATTTCGGTTTGACCTTTTTGACGACCGAAGCCTTTCGCTTCGGTCGCCGTCATGCCTTCAATACCTGCTGCGGTTAACGCTTCGCGAACGGCATCCAGTTTGAAGGGCTTGATTATCGCAAGGATAAGTTTCATGGGAGGAACCTTGTGATAATCAAGATTAGAAGCTTGCGCCCCAGCTGACGATGGCGCGCGTGTCGTCGCCTTCATCACCTGAGACCGTGAAAGTCATGTCACCTTTTGACAAAGAGATAGAGGTATCTTCATCATCGGGGTCTGTGTCAAATGACTCCATGCCGTAATGCAGAGACATGGTCCAGTCATCACCGAGATCATAATCATAATCGAGCGACAAATATGTGCCCTCTTGCGCATCAAATGCATCATTTTCGGCGGATGCCAGCATGTAGTAACTGATGCCCAAACCAGCAACGCTTGTGCTGACGTAGAAATCAGCAAAGTCAGCATCTGAGTCGGCTACGCCCGGATACATGTAAGAAATGTAGCCGACTTCCAACGGATAACCTGCAATTTCGGTTGAATAACTGACATAGAGGTCTTGCTCATAATTGGCGTCATCTGAACCAGAAGCACCCAAAGAACCGACCCAAGTGCCAGCCGCCAGGCCGTTACCGAAATCGATGTCGATGCCACCTGACAAGCTGGCGTCACCGCCGGCTTGCGTATTACCGCGCCATATATAGTCGGTTGTTGCACCGACATTGCCGGTGATTTCAGCTGCCGATGCAACACCGGTCAAAGCTGTTCCCGAAACCAGCAGGGCTGCCAGTGTACGGGTTGTTTTCGTGAATTTTTTCATAACTAATCTCCTTTTAGACTTACGCCTGCCCCTTATATGCAAAATTCGTGCCAAACATAAAAAAGCCCCGAAAACGTCGATTCCAACAAAAAAGGCACCCAGAGGCACCTTTCCTATCTTATAAATCGCCCATCTTTTAGGCATTTATAATATTTTTATGATATTGCCTATTTTATAGGCTAATAATTAGCGTCTGCGCGCACCGGCGGCATCGAGAGCCGGCCCAATTCGTCCGGTGATGAACAAAAAATACATTTTGAAGTCAGCAATCAAAGACCAAAGTGGATAGGTGAAAGTCGCGGGTTTGTTTTTCTCAATGAAAAAATGCCCAACCCAGGCGAAGAAATAGCCGACCACGGGCAGACCCCATAAATAGACATATTGCGCCGTGCCAATCGCGTAAGCCGCCAGCGTGATAACCAATGTCGTGCCGATATAATGTAAGCTGCGGCACAAAGGGTGCGCGTGTTCGCGCAAATAATAGGGAAAGAAACTGGTAAAATCTTTTGGCCCACCATCGGGATGCGCCGCCTCATATTTATCGCTCATGGTCAAACCCCTTTTTGAAAGCCATCATGGCCTGAATGGTAAGCAAAGCGCGATGATTTCTCAAGCCATGAGAAAAGGAAAACATGATGCGCGCGCGATGCGTGATTGACACGCTGGCAGGCAAACTGTTCAATACCGCCCATATTCATCATCTCTGGGAGACAAAAATGAGTGACACACAAGAAGTTCTGGTCGACGTCAGCGACGGCGTGATGACCATCACCATGAACCGGCCGGAAGCCAAAAACGCCATGAACAAAGCAATGGCCGAAGGCATTTCGGCGGCCATTGACACCTTTGAGGCCAATGCCGATATCCGCGTCGCCGTGCTGACCGGCAATGGCGGCACTTTCTGCTCTGGCATGGATTTGAAGGGCTTTTTGAAGGGTGAATCGCCATCGGTAAAAGACCGTGGCTTTGGTGGCATCAGCCATTATTCTCCTGCCAAGCCGCTGATTGCCGCCACTGAGGGTTACGCCCTTGCCGGTGGTTTTGAACTGGTGCTGGCCTGCGATATGGTTGTTGCCTCGCGCGCCACAAAATTCGGCCTGCCCGAAGTCAAGCGTTCGCTCGTCGCCGGTGCCGGCGGCGTGTTCCGCCTGCCGCAACAAATCCCCGAGCGCATCGCGATGGAAATGGTGATGACGGGCGACCATTATTCGGCCGAACGCATGTATGAATGCGGTCTGGTCAATGCGCTAGCCGATGAAGGCAAAGCGCTGGAAGGTGCCAAAGAACTGGCGGCGCGCATCGCCGTTAACGGCCCGCTGGCAACCGCGGCCTCCAAAAAAATCATGCGGGAATATAAAAGCTGGCCGCATGACGAGATTTGGGCACGCCAGCAAGAAATTATGAACCCGGTCTTCGCCTCAGAAGATGCCCGCGAAGGGGCCACAGCATTTGCTGAAAAACGCGCCCCGAATTGGCAGGGCAAATAAACCCTACATGAAACGGCACAGGCAGGATCATTTTCAATCTCAAAAGGGCGTTCTTCGGAGCGCCCTTTTTTTCGCGCCCCTTTTATGCCGCATCATGCAACAGGGTGGAAACTGACATAAAGGCAACACCTGCGCCGCAAATTTGGCAGGCATGCCCCAAGCCGGTTTTGATGGTCTATATTCGCCGCAAATCGGAGGAATTTTATGTTGCGTTTAACTGTAAAGACATCGCTGCAGCGATGGGCCCGGTGTTTCGGCTATCGCTTTTAAGCCGAGGCTAATTTACCGCGACCAGTAAATCGCTGAAAAAAGTCAGCCATAGCGAAATGGTGAATGCCGATAAGACGGTTGTCACGACTATCATGCTCGAGGCTTCGGCTTCGGCCACTTTATATTGCGCTGCAAAAACCGCCGTAAATACGCCCGATGGCATGGCAGATAAAAGCGTGATGGTGGCCACAAAAAGCGGCGGCAAGCCGAACAGATAATGCGCTGTCAGATAAACCCCCACCGGCATTAGGGCGAGTTTGAAGACGCCGACAAATAGAGCGACCGGCAAATTATCGCCGACCGCGATAAAGGCCAAACGCCCGCCAACCGCGATGAGCGCAACCGGAATGGCCGCCGCGCCGACCAATTCCAAAAACCGGTCAATCGGCGCCGCCAATCCAAGACCGGTGAAATTCCAGAGAACCCCGGCTGCCAGCGCCATCACCACAGCTTGGTCGCGCATCGCATGAGCCAGCTTGGGCGGCATATCTTTTAAGCGCATTTGCGGATTGGTCGCAGCCTCCAAACAGGTCAGCGCCGCGGTAAAGACCAGCAATCCGTGAAACGCCAATATGAGAAACAGCGGCAAACCTGCGCCCGGGCCGAAGGCGGTCAGGATAATCGGAATACCGAGCATCACCGTATTGGAAAAACACGCCCCAAAACCCAGCAACACATATTCAGCCGGTCCGCGCGCCGGAAAAAACAACCGCCCGATGAAAAATCCCAACGCCATAATCGCCAGCATGGGCGCATAGTAAGACACCCATAGGCCGATGGAGAGGTCGTCGGGAAAATCGGTCAGCGCGACATTGCGAAACAACAGCGCCGGTGCGGCCAGCGTGAAGACAAAGCGATTAAGCGTCGCCACATTATCTTCGCTGAACACGCCGCGCCACGCCGCGCCATAGCCCAGCGCGATGACGGCAATAACCGGCGCGACGACAAACAGCGCGATTAACATGAGCGACCCCTCTGCATAAGCCCCCGCTATAGCAGGAATTATGTCGCATGGCGAAACATTCGCAGCGACTGGATTTCATCGCGCCGCACGCTATCTCGGCTATATGGAAAAACAACCGACGCAATTCCCCGACCGCGCCGCATTGGTGGCGCATGTCAAAGCCCTGTCGCCCGGTGTGACCGATGATGCCGTCAGCGAAACACGCGGCGGTCGCGCCGCTGCCGAGGCGCTGTTGGCGGCGATTGACCCAACGGCTTACGGCCATAACCGCAATTATCTCGATGGCGCGGTTACGCGGCTTTCTCCCTATATTCGCCATGCGATTGTCAGCCTGAATGAGCTGCGCAATCAGGCGCTGGAAATGGGCGATGTCAAGGCCATTGAAAAGTTCATCCAGGAACTGGGCTGGCGCGATTTTTGGCAACGCATTTATACGCAAAATCCCGATTGGCTATGGCACGATATTGAGCCCTATAAAACCGGTTTTGTGGCCTCGGATTATGCCGACACATTGCCGCAAGATATTGCGGCGGGTGAAACCGACAGCGCGGCAATGAACCATTTCATCCAAGAGCTCAAAACCAGCGGATATTTGCACAATCACGCGCGCATGTATCTCGCCGCCTATATTGTGCATTGGCGGCGCGTTAAATGGCAAGCCGGTGCTCGGTTTTTTCTTGGCCATTTGCTCGACGGCGATCCGGCCTCCAATAATTTTTCATTTCAATGGGTGGCCAGCACGTTTGCCAATAAGCCGTATTTTTTCAATTTGGAGAATCTACAAAAATTCGCCGGCATGCAGGCGCCGTGCGATTTCCACACCAATAAATGTTTTGGCGGCAGCTATGATGATTTGGCGCTGACATTATTTCCTCATATGGCAGCGCTGTGATGACCCAACTTATCTGGCTACATGAGGATTGCCTGCGCGCGACGCATCGCCTCTTCACTGAGACCGCATCGGCCGACACGGCAAAGCCGGTTTTTATTTGGGACGATGCTTATATGTCGGCCATGCATTACGGCCTAAAGCGGCGGGTATTTATTTATGAAAGCCTGTGCGAATTGCCGGTTGATATTTATGTCGGCGACACGATTGAGACGCTAAGAGATTTACACAGCCAATGGGGTGTCGATGAGATTGTCACCGGCAAGACCCCCAATCAGGCGCTGAAAGCGATGATGCAAAACTTGCGCGCTGAGGTGAAACTCAGCGCCATTGCCGATGCGCCTTTTGTGCAAATGGACAGCCCGCCCGACTTACGCCGCTTTTTCAAATATTGGAATAAGGCGAAGAAAAAGGCTTTTCTCTATGACGGTCGCCCCTAAAGAGCGTTCAGCCTTGCGGCAAAGCCGCCTCAACCGCGCGAATAAGTTTTTTCGATTGCGGCTTGGTGAGCGATGAAAAATCGCGCACGGCGCGGCCATCCGTGCCGATGAGAAATTTGTGAAAATTCCATTTCGGCGTTTTTCCGGTTTCTTGTTCCAGCCATTTATAAAGCGGATGCGCGGCTTGGCCTTTGACCGCAACCTTATCGCTCATCGGAAAATTTATGGCGAAATTGACCTCGCAAAATTCCTTAATCTCGGCTTTCGCGCCCGGTTCTTGCGACCCAAAATCATTGCTCGGCACGCCCAGCACAATCAGCCCGCGCGCGCGATAGCCGTCCCATAAGGCCTGCAGCCCATCATATTGTTTGGTAAATCCGCAAAAACTTGCCGTATTCACCAGCAGCACGGCCTTGCCGCGATAGTCAGCGAGATTTAACTCACCGCCGGTAATGTTGGGCAGAGAAAAGTCATAGGCCGTTTCTGCCCGCGCCGGTGCACTGGCGAAAGACGCAGTGAGAAACATCAAAAGAATCAAGAAATAACGCATGGAGCAGATTTAGGGCCGCAATGCGCACAGTCAAAGAATAAAATATCGTGCCGCCGGAGCCTGCGCCCGCAACACGATTACAGCCAGCGCCGCACCCGCATTTTATAATTCCGATAAATTTGCCCAAACTCAGCTTCCAGAGTTTCTTCTTCTTTCACAATCCAGATTTGCTGCACCAGCAAGACAAAAACCGGCACAATGGCGAGCGCCCAAATATGGCCGACCGCCAAAGCCGAGCCGAGCAGAAAAATCGCCATGCCGAGATAAATCGGATTGCGCGAATAGGCAAACAGACCGTTTTCCATCAGCGTCGAGGGTTGGCCGTCAGGAATAATTGTCGTTTCGTTTTTACGAAAACCGCGCGCGACCAGCAAAATAACGGCAAAGCCGAATAGCATTAAGCCGACGCCAATATATTGCCATGTCTCGTTCAAAATCGGCTGCACCGGCGCGACATAGCCGATAAGCAATTGCGCGAGAATACCAGCAAGAACCATTAATGGGGGATAGATTTTCATATGCCCTCTCCTTTAGGCTGAGACGGGTAAGGGTTGCCAAATATCGCAAATGCGACGCCCGTCAAAAACGGCAATTTTCGGAAACTGCAGAAAAATCGCCTCGCTTTGTGTGGGACGCAAAAACACGAACGCATCGGGTTTAAGGGGCAGGTTTTTCGGCCCCAGCAAAAACTCTTGATTGGAGGAACGACCAAAAAGCCCGCTCGTCTTCAGCCCTTTCGGCCAAACCGCATCAGCCATCCAATAGCCGCCATGAATAAAAATACCGGTGCCGGTTTTCGGCTTGCCGAGCATTTTACTGGCATATTCCAGCGCCGGCAGGCGCACTTCTTGCGACACTTTCAAAGCCGGTGTCGCGATAAAAGCGGCAGGCTCAAAATCCTTCAACATTGGCATGTCGAAATCACTGGGCTTGACCAGCGCCGACCCGGCCGCCAATTCATTGGCCAGCGCCGTGTCTTGGTAAAGACCGAAAGTCGGGCTGCCCGCCATATTGCGCACCATGCCCTCAATATGGGCGGCGGTGAAATGCGCCCGACCTTGCGCCAGCGCCGCGCCATAGGCTTGCGCCGCACCCTGTTTGGCACGCCGCCGCCAACCGCCAATATTGGGGATTTTGCTGAGATGGGGTTCATAGCCCAAATAGCCCGCAAGGCTGAGATTTTTCGACTTGGCCAATCGCGCCAACGCCGCCTCTAAATCAGGGCCGGGCATCATGCCGCCCCGATGCAGGCCGACATCAATTTCCAGATTGACCCGCAGCTTCAATTTCAGCTTGGCGGCAAGCGCCTCATATTCTTTGAGCCGTGTCGGCGTATCGACCAGCCATTGCATTTGCCGCGCCGCTTGCTTGCCCTTCACCGCCGCCAGCCCATCAAACAGCGCCGCCGCCGCCGCAACCGGCAGGGGCTTGCCCAATAGTTGGTCAGCCTTTGGCATGGCCGCCAAAATCTGTTCGCTCATCACCCGATTGAAACTCATCAAGCGGTTCGTGTCGGCTTTAGCTGCAATATGCTTCAGCAAGGGCGCTGAGGGCAGCGATTTGGCAACAATGCGATAGGCCATATTTTTGGGCAGCATGCGCTTAAGCTGTTTGATATTTTTATCCAGCCTTTGGCGGTCCAAAAGCAAAACCGGCTCAGCCAAATCAGCCGCCGCCAGGGCTTTTTGCAATTTGGTAAAATAGGCTGCGCGCATTACGCCGCTCCAAATAAGTCGCGCAAATAAGGATTGAGCAAACGACCCGCCGGATCGAGTGTCGCGCGTAATTTGGCAAATGCCTCAAATTGCGGATAAACGGCGCGCATATCTTTTGCGTCAAAGCGATTGAGCTTGCCCCAATGCGGACGCCCGCCGCGGCGGCGAAATATCGGCTCAATTTCAGTGAACAGAAATTCATATTCATCGGGCGCATGAGTATGCACGGCAATCGACATGCGCGGCCCGTCATTAAACGGCGACAGCCAAGCCGTATCGGGCGCGACCATGCGGCACTCAAAAGGAAAGAATACGCCCGCACGATTTTTCTCAATATGGGCCCGCACTTCTTCCAGCGCATCAAGCCCCTCATGCACCGGCAGATGAAACTCCATCTCATTGAAATGCACATTGCGCGCGCTGGAGAGAAGCTGCCAGCTTTCGCCAATCACATCTTCTTCGGGCGCGGCGGCAATGGCGGCGGCGAGTAATTTTTGGCGCAAATAAGGAAACCAGCCCAGCCAGTCGCGCAAAGCCTTTAATTGCATCACCGCATCATCGCTTTCATCATGCGCGCGCGGCGTGTCTTCGGCTTCGGTGATATTATGGGCAATGCACATGGCTTGGCCGGAAAACGGCAAATAGAAAAATTCGAAATTGCGATTATCGGCAAATAGCTGCTGCGCATCAGCCCGCAATTTTTCATAAGGGGTAAACCAGACGCGGCGATGCAGCTTATGGCGGTCAATTAATTGCATTTGAATTTCGGTCAATATGCCCAGCGCACCCAACGCCACTTGCGCGGCGGGTAACAGTTCAGCATTTTCTCGCGCGCTGATTTCCATCGGCTCACCGGCACCGGTAATCATACGCACGCCGCGAATTTCAGCCGCCAAACATGGCAGGGCGCGTCCGGTGCCATGCGTCGCCGTGCTGGTCGCACCGGCCAGACTTTGCACATCAATATCGCCAAGATTGCGAAACGCCAGACCCTGCTCGGCCAATTGCGGCGACAAATCCTTCAGCCTTGCCCCTGCCCCCAGCCAAGCGGTTTGCGCCGCGCGGTCAACCTCGCCGACAGCGTTAAATTTATCGAGCTTTACAATGGCACCATCACAGGGCACGAGGCCGGTCCAGCTATGCCCCGAACCGACGGGCCGCACCCCGCCATCGGTTTGACGAATAATTGTGGCCAAAGCGGCGACATCATCAGGCACCAGAATTTGTGCTTTTTGCGGCGGCAGAGATTTCGACCAATTCTGCCAGCCGTTAACGCTGTCCGATGCGCCGGTTTGTTTGGCTTGTGCAGGCATTAGCGCGCTTGCTCCCATTGCGGCCAGAAGCGACCTTCTATCCATCATGGCTTTTGGCCTTTCCTATTTTCAAAAGGCTATAAGCGCATTTGCCGCTTGGCAAGAGGGCAATCCTCACCTCACCGATTTTGATACCGCGTGGCTTGTGCGGTCAAAAACGCCAACCCAAAAGGCAGGACAAAAATAACCACAAGGCCGAACACCAGACCAAAGCCATATTGCAACACGCCATGCTCAACCCCTAAGGCGCGCGGCAGACGGGTCAGCACCATCATGGATACAAAAGAAAGACCAGTCATCGCACCGGCGAGCAGCATCTGCACCGGCAAAGGCCCCGGCAAAATAACCGGGCTTTGGCCGCGCGCATAGTGCGCCACCAGCCAGCCGGTCATCGCGCCCATAAACCAAAATGGCGCTTCATGGCCAATATGCGCCGGATAAATGGCGACATAAATAACATGCGTGGCAATCAAACCGCCCGCCGCATAGCGTAAGGAAAGCGATGAGAAGAAAGCGCGGCTGCGCTGATTTTCCAGCGCGGCGATATAAGCTGCCAGACACAACACGCCGAAAACAAACCCCGCCGTCACATCGCCCACATCATGCACGCCCAAATAAAGCCGCGAGAAACCCATTAAAGCGATAATCGCCGCCGCCGCCCCATAGGCCCAACTTTGGTGCATCGAATAGGCCAGATAGCCCCAGAGCACGACCGCGATTTGCATATGCCCACTCGGCCAGCCATAGCTGTCGCCGACGCGCCCGTCCAGCGCATAGGCCATATCAGGGCGCGCATCTTGGCCGATATCTTTCAGCCAACTGTTCAGCAATCCGGCCGCCATCAGCAATATCGCCGTATGGAAAAACCGTTGCGCGCCCAAAGCAAAATAGCCAAAGCATAAAAACAATATCAAAAAAAGCGGATAGCCGCCCAGCGTCACCAGTTCGAAAAAACTGTTCAAAAACGGCGTGCGCAAGGGCAGAACCCAATCCATATTATTCCAAATCGACATTTGCATCTCCCCCAATAGGGGCAGACGCTAACACTGCCCCGATCAGGACAGCAAGTCTTTCGGTGGAGGCAAAGTCTGAAAATAGAGAAAAAAATGGCGCGCCGGGGATGGGTTCGATGCCTATCCTAGGCCCCGCTCAACCTCTGACCTTCAATAATATCGGAAGGTTAGCACTTTTGGGGCTCGCGCTAATCCTACCTGTGGTCATCCATTTGGTCTGCCAAGAAAAGACCCGAGTTCCGGGTCACACGGTCCGTGAAACACGGTGCTTGGGGGTTAATGATATATCTCCCATCGCGCAAGTTTCATTGTTCTACTTGGGCTTCCAAAACACCCAAATGCGCGCCGAAAGCCGTTACCGCATTTTACTTATGGCCGATTGTACCCCCTATTTTTGTCCCAATTGGCGCTATGGTCAAGAAACGTCATAAATCCATTTTTGTTTTGTTTTTCTGAGCGTCATTGCGATTGCTCGGGCTTTATAAAGAAGATTACCCAAGTCCAGTCAAGGGCAAGCATAGCCATGAATAACCAGCTCACTGACCAACCACTTGCAGGGCACCGCAAGACCCTGACACTGCTCATGCTCGCCTTTACACTGTCCATGTGCGATCGAATGATCCTTTCTGTCCTGTTTCCTGACATCAAGGCCGAATTCGGCCTGAGCGATACCGAACTGGGGTTGCTAGGCGGCATTTCCTTTGCTCTGTTTTATGCGACCATGGGAGTGCCTATTGCCCGGCTGTCGGATCAATACAGTCGCAAGATTATCATCATAACGAGCCTGGTCATCTTCTCCCTGATGACTGCATTCAGCGGCCTTGCTGCCGGATTTATAAGTCTCTTGGTCCTGCGCATTGGCGTGGGGATCGGCGAGGCGGGTGTAGGGCCGGCCAGGCATTCGATCATTCCAGATTATTTCCCGCCCAAGCC
>FZLQ01000009.1 GCA_900197605.1 Phyllobacteriaceae bacterium Water-Bin73 | reverse complement strand
GGTGAAATAATGGCCGAATTCACGCCAATGACTTCGCCCTTCATATTAAACAATGGGCCACCGGAATTGCCGCGGTTAATCGCGGCATCGGTTTGAATGAAACTGTCATAGGGCCCGGCATTAATATCGCGGTTAATGGCAGAAATAACACCGGCTGACAGCGAACCGCCCAGCCCGAACGGATTGCCAATGGCAATCACCCAATCACCGACCCGCGCCTTGTCGCTATCGCCAAGCGGCACGAAAGGCAGGCGTTTTTTGGGGGATACTTTCAGCACCGCCAAATCGGTTTTCGGGTCACGCCCGATAAGCTCAGCGTCCAACTTGCTGCCATCTGAGAAAGTCACGGTAATCTCGTCGGCTTCTTCAATCACATGATTATTGGTGATGATGATGCCGCTGGGACTGACAACAAAACCTGAGCCGAGCGATGATACTTTCTGACTGGGGGCATTGCCGCCGCCACCGCCACGGCGCTGGTTGAAAAACTCTTCAAAAAAGCGGTCAAAGGGTGGTTGGCCGGGCCCGCGCGAGCGGCGTTCTTCAACAGTTTGCGAGGTCGAGATATTAACCACGGCAGGGGTCAATTTTTCTGCCAAATCGGCAAAGCCGCCTATTGGCCGCGCCATAGCAGGCGTCATCACCAGCGGCGCGACAAGCAGAGCAATAATTAGGGAAAAACGAGTGAGCGCGTTTTCAAACATAAAAGATCCTATCCAAGCAGCCAAACCAAGCCGACACCTATGCCCAGTGCAACCAACCCGCCATTGCGGAGGGCGGAGTCACTGACCGCGTCGATTTGTTTGACCATAGAGCGCAAAAATGACGGAAAAAGGGCATACAGCGCGCCCTCAAAAGCCAGCACCAACCCGACGGCCAGAAACAGCTTTTCAAGCATTAGTTTTCAGCCTGCTCCGTTGGCGCCTCAGCGACAATTTCCGGACACATGCTTTGGCTCAGAGACTTCCCGTCTTGCGTCAATTTATCGACATTCACCCTTGCGCCGCGCTTAACCTGACCGCTTTTACTCGGTGCCAGCACGCTATTGGGGTTTTTCAGGAATTGGAAAAACGCGCTATCGGGTGACAGAACCATGGTCGTGCCATCTTCCTCAAGCGCCTTTTCATAGGCCTGCATGGAACGATAAAAAGCGAAGAAGTCGGGATCTTGGCCGAAGACTTTGGCAAAGACGCGGTTACGGCACCCATCGCCCTGACCGCGAATAACTTCACTATCGCGGGTCGCTTCGGCGATAAGAACCGTTACTTGCTTATCGGCTTGGGCGCGAATGGCGCGGCCAACTTCTTGACCCCGCGCACGGAACTCAGCCGCTTCCTGCTCGCGTTCGGTTTGCATACGACGATAAATCGCTTGGCTGTTGGCCTCGGGCAAATCGGCGCGGCGGATACGCACATCAATAATCTCAATGCCGAAATCGGCGGCTTGATTATTGACCAATGCACTAATGCGCTGCATCAAATCGGAACGCTGGTCGCGCACCACGGTTTCAAATTTCTCTTCACCCAAAACCGACCGCATGGAGGACGACACAATCGTCGACAGACGCGATTGCGCGCGGCGCTCATCGCGCAGGGCTTTGTAGAATTGCAGCGGGTCGGTAATGCGATAGCGGGTAAAAGCATCAACCACCAAACGCTTTTGGTCTGAGGCAATCAGCTCTTCAGCCGGTGTATCAAGGTCGAGTATCCGCTTGTCGATGAGAATGACATTTTGCACAAACGGCACTTTGAAATGCAGACCGGCATCCATAATGACGCGGCGCGGGTCACCAAATTGCAGCACCAGCGCTTGCTTTGTTTGGTGCACAGTGAAAAGAGACGCCGACGCCAGCACACCCAGCACAGCAAGAAGAATGAGAGAAATGACGAGACTAGGACGTTTCATTATTTTGCCTCCCTATTGCGGTTGAGCTGGTCGAGCGGCAGGTAAGGCACAACGCCCTGCCCGTCTTGCTCGATAATCACCTTATTGGTGCGGCCCAGCACTTTTTCGAGGGTTTCGAGGAACATGCGCTGGCGCGTTACGCCCCGCGCAATGCGGTATTCATCATAAATCGAAGCAAAGCGGGTCGCTTCACCATCGGCTTCGGCAACTGTTTGCGCGCGATAGGCTTCCGCCTCGCGGCGAATACGCACCGCCTCACCTTGCGCTTCCGGCACAACGCGATTGGCGTATTTATTGGCTTCATTGCGGGCGCGTTCTTGGTCAGCGCGCGCCGCTTGCACATCGCGGAAGGCATCAATAACCGCAGCGGGCGGGTCAACTTTCTGCATCTTCACGCGGGTGACCGTAATACCGGCACCATATTGGTCGAGGGTTTTCTGCATCAGCGCTTTGACTTGCTCTTCATTGGTTTGACGCTGTTCCGTCAAAATCGGCTGAATATCATTCTGCCCGATAATCTCACGCATGGTGCTTTCAGCAACGGCTTTCACCGTGCCGTTCGGGTTTTGAATATTGAACAAATAATCGGGCGCATTTTTGATAACCCAGAAAACCGAGAAATCGACATCGACGATATTTTCGTCACCGGTCAGCATCAGGCTTTCTTCGGGCACATCGCGCGTCACACCGGCTGAGCGGCGGTCGCCTGCGCGCATGCCGATATCGACGAGATTTTCGGTTGTGACTTTCGGAGTCACGGCTGTCTCAATCGGGAACGGTAGGTGATAATTCAAGCCCGGGCTGGTTTGCGTTTGAAACTTGCCGAAACGCAAAACAACGCCCTGCTCATCGGCTTGCACGCGATAAAAACCGCTCAACGCCCAAAGGCCAAGCAAAACAGCAAGAATAACAATAATGCCGGAACCACCGCCGGCACCCGGCAATAGGCGGCCAAAACGCTGCTGCAATTGGCGAATGATTTCTTCAATATCGGGCTCATTGCCGCTCGGGCTTTTACGAGGCCCGCCGCCACTGCCCCACGGGTTTTGATTATTGCCGGAATTATTGTCCCAAGGCATTGACTGTCCTCCGTTAAACGAGATGCTTTTTATAAGCGCATCTCTGATGCGTCGCAATGTGACACTTGTGCAAGACCAACGCAAACCGTGCATCAATTGACAAGAACACCATATACAGGTCTATGTGGTGAGCATGACACATAAATTCAAGCTTTAACCGAGAGTTTTTACCGATGTCCGCGCCGACACCCAAATTGACACAAGCCGAAATCCTAACCGCATTGGACCCGATTACCGCCGCCGGCGAGGCGCAATCTCTGGTTGCCGCCGACCGCATACAAGGTTTGGTAATACGCGACGGCAATATCGGTTTCTCAATTGATGTCGATGGGTTGGCCCCTGACGGGCTGGACGCCGTGAAGCAGCAAGCCGAAGCCGCCGTTCAACAACTCAGCGGCGTGGTATCCGTCACCTGCGTTTTGACCGCGCATCGCCCGCAACAAGCTACGGCCAATAAAGCCCCGCATAACAGCGCCAGCACTGAGGTGCCGGAGGTTTTCAAGCGGATTAAAACCGTCATCGCCGTGGCCTCGGGCAAAGGGGGGGTCGGCAAATCGACTGTCGCGGTTAATCTCGCCGCCGCTCTCGCAAAAGCGGGCAATGTTACCGGACTTCTCGATGCTGATATTTACGGGCCCAGCATGCCGCAACTATTGGGCATTACCGATAAGCCGCAAATGACCGACGATAAAAAACTTCTGCCGATTGAGGCCAATGGCATGCACACCATGTCCATCGGCTATTTAGTCGATACGGATCAGGCGATGATATGGCGCGGGCCGATGGCGCAAGGCGCGCTGGTGCAAATGCTGGAAGATGTGGCTTGGCCTGCACTCGATGTGCTAGTGCTCGACCTGCCACCGGGCACGGGCGATATTCAACTGACCATGGCGCAGCGTATTCCGGTATCGGGCGCGGTGCTGGTCACCACCCCGTCGGATTTAGCGTTGGCCGATGTCACCCGGGCCATTGCCATGTTTGAAAAAACCAATGTGCCGGTGCTGGGACTGATTGAAAATATGGCTTATCTCGATGCGCCCGACGGCACGCGCCTTTACCCATTTGGGGAAGGTGGCGAGAAAATGGCCAAGAAACTCAAACTCGCCCATCTCGCCGCCCTGCCGCTTGATGCCGCCATTGGCACAAAGGGCGCGCATGAGGCCTTTAAGAAACTGGCGGCGCGCATCAGCAAATCAATAAAGGAAACCTCATGAGTGAAGAGAAAAAAGCCTATCGGTTTTTGACCGGTGCCGATGATGCGGTTTTTTGCCAGCGCGTATCCGACGCGCTGCGTGAGGGCTGGGTTTTATTCGGCCCGCCCCTCATGCAGGTCGATGCTGACGGCAACCGCCATTGCGGCCAAGCCCTTGTGCTGCCGGAATTCTTTACTTCTTATTCAGAAAATTAAGCGGTAGGCCGGGCGTATCCCAATCTGTGGCGAGTAATTTGCCGGTGCCGGAAGCCGTGATATAGGCGGTTTTCAGCTCGTCCCCACCAAAACAAATATTGGTGGTCATCGGGTCGCCGGTGGCGACATGGCGTATATCGCCGGTCTCGGGATTAATACGCGAAATGCCGCCATTCATAATTGTGGCGACGCATATTGTGCCATCGGCCTCGACGGCCATTGAGTCGAAAAAGCTGTATCCGGCAGGTGAGGCGACAAAGTTTTTCTGACCGGTGCGCCCACTGCCTGCCATCTTGCCCGGCCCGTCAAGCTGCCACCGCCACAGGCGTGCGCCTTGCGTTTCAGCGACATAGACAAAATCTTCATCAGGGCTGAGGCCGACGCCATTGGCGGTCTCGACCGGAAACACCATTTCCTCGACATGGCTACCATCGGCTTTGGCATAAAACAGCGCGCCTCTGTCTTTCAAACGCCCATAGCCTTTGCCCAAATCGGTGAACCAAAAGCCGCCTTGCTTGTCGAAGACAATATCATTGGGCCCGCGCAGCGGATTGCCGTTCACTTCCGTGTAAAGCACACTGACCTTGCCGGTCGTCAAATCGACCCGCTCAATGCGTCCGCCCGAATAATCTTTGGCAATATCACCGGCGAATAAAAGGCCGTTCACATCATGCCATTCAAAGCCGCCATTATTGCAAATATAGGCCGCGCCATCGGGGCCGATGGCCGCGCCGTTTGGCCCGCCGCCGGTCTCCGCAATCACCTCAATTTTGCCGTCAGGGGTCACACGGCTCAGCGTGCCGCGGGCAATCTCAACCAGAATGACCGAGCCGTCAGCCATCGCAATCGGCCCTTCGGGAAATTGTAATTCTGATGCAATTTCGCGCATATCACCCTCTCCGCTTAAATGCGTTTTAGCGTGATAAAACTATAATCGGCGCTATCGTTTTCGCCAGCCGAAAATCTCTCGCGTGTCGTCTCTTGCCAATCATCGGGCTGCTGCAAGGCAAAAGAGGTATCGCCCTCGGGCGTTGCATGGACTTGCGTCAAATGCACGGTCTGCGCTCGCGGTTCGAATAATTTATAAATCTGCCCGCCGCCGATAATCATCACGGTTTCAGCCTGTTTGGCGGCCTGCAATGCGGCCTCTGGCGTGGCGACCACCACCACGCCATCGGGCACATCACAAATGCTGCGGCTGATGACAATATTCAATCGCCCGGGCAAAGGCCGACCAATGCTCTCCCAGGTCAGCCGCCCCATAATAATCGGGCAGCCCATCGTCACTTGCTTGAAATGTTTGAGGTCAGACGGCAAACGCCAGGGCATATCGCCATTGCGGCCGATAATGCCGTTCTCGGCGACCGCCACAACAAGTTCAATAGCAGGCATGATTACACCGCGACCGGCGCAGCAATATGCGGTTGCGCGACATAGTCAACCAGCTCGAAATCATCGAATACGAAACCGAAAATATCTTTCTTCTCGGGATTGATTTTAATGCCGGGCAAATTGCCCGGGCGGCGTTGAAGCTGCGTGCGCGCTTGGTCAATATGATTGAGATAGAGATGCGCATCGCCCAGCGTATGCACGAAATCACCGGCTTCCAAATCGCACACTTGCGCCAGCATTTGCGTCAGCAGCGCATAGGAAGCAATATTGAACGGCACGCCAAGGAAAATATCAGCCGAACGCTGATAAAGCTGGCAAGACAGCTTGCCTTTGGCGACATAAAACTGAAACAGGCAATGGCATGGCGGTAGCGCCATATTATCGACATCAGCCGGATTCCATGCGGTGACAATATGTCGGCGCGAATCCGGATTGTTTTTGAGCTGTTCAACCAGCGCGGTAATTTGGTCAATATGCGCGCCACCCGGCGTTTGCCAACTGCGCCATTGCTTGCCATAAACCGGCCCCAGATTGCCGTCTGCATCGGCCCACTCATCCCAAATCGAGACGCCGTTCTCTTTCAGATAGGCGATATTTGTGTCGCCGGTCAGAAACCAGAGCAGCTCGTGAATGATGGATTTCAGGTGCAGTTTCTTGGTCGTCAGAACCGGAAAACCGTGACCCAAATTAAATCGCATTTGATGGCCGAACACCGACAAAGTGCCGGTGCCGGTGCGGTCGTCGCGCTGCACGCCGTGGTGTAAAACATGTTCGAGAAGGTCAAGATATTGCTGCATGAAAACATATTTGGTTTTTCACCCAAGATTCGCAACGGGTTTTCCTGTCGCACTGTTATTTTACTGTGAAAACTGTTATATAAGCCCTGTCGGCTTGCCGACTATGGCGATAAACGGGCTTCGCAATAAACCTATCGGACCCGGGGGCAGTACCCGGCGCCTCCACCATTTCTCTAGCGTTTTGGGGGCGACATAGGATCGACGAGGGCGTAAAGGATGTTTCCGTCGCTCGGCATGGTACCATCGTTATCGGGCCATTTTAGTAGTTGCAAATGACAACTATGCGGAAGTAGCTGTCGCTGCGTAAGCAGTCACACGACTTCAATTTAAGTCCATTGCCTTCGCAGGTGATGGCGGGGTTCGGAAGGCACCTGGCAACAGAAGCCTTCCACTTTTTTAATGCCCGCGCGGCTTACAGGCAGAAACAATGACAGACATAAGCGATTCACCCGACGACATTTACAAATATGCAGACCGCGCCCAAGCCGCCCTGCTGAATATGGTTCGCAGCGTCATGCAAGAAGCCGCCAGCGAAGGCTTAGCCGGAGGCCATCATTTTTATATCACCTATTACACCCATACCGATGGGGTGGTGATATCGGATAGGCTGCGCGCCCAGCATCCGGAAGAAATTACCATTGTGCTGCAAAACCAATATGAGGATTTGGAAATCGAAGAAGATGCGTTTCATGTGACGCTGAGCTTTAACGACACACCTGAACGCCTGACTGTGCCATTTGCTGCCATGAGTAAATTTTATGACCCCTCAGTTGCTTTCGGCCTGATGTTCGATGTCGATGCACCGGATATTGATTTCACCGCATTGGCCGAACAAGACGCCATGGTTGATGCTGTTTTATCGGCTGAAGAAGAACAATCAGGCGGGCCGGAAATCAAACAAGAAGAGAAAAAAGGCGAAGTCGTCAGTCTCGACAGCTTTCGCGATAAATAGTTTTCAACGCCGCGCTGCTGCCGATATATTGGCGGCACGCGGTCAGCATGCTAGACCGCTTATAGATTTATATTCCATTGGAGATTGAAAAATGGCCGATACGCGCACCGAAACCGATAGCTTTGGCCCGCTTGACGTGCCTTCCGAAAAATATTGGGGCGCGCAAACGCAACGCTCGCTGGGTAATTTCAAAATCGGCACGGAAACCATGCCGCTGCCTTTGGTGCGCGCGTTGGGGATTGTCAAAATGTCGGCTGCCCAAGCCAATATGAAGCTCGATAATTTGGAAAAAGATATTGGTGATGCGATTGTCAGTGCTGCCGGTGAAGTGGCTGAAGGCAAGCTGAACGACCATTTCCCGCTTGTGGTTTGGCAAACCGGTTCGGGCACGCAATCCAATATGAATTCCAATGAAGTGATTTCCAACCGCGCCATTGAAATACTGGGCGGCACAATGGGCAGCAAAGAGCCGGTGCATCCCAATGATCATTGCAATCGTAGCCAGTCCTCCAATGACACATTCCCGACCGCCATGCATATTGCGGCGGCGGAAGAGATTGTGCATATGCTGGTGCCGAGTTTGCAGCAGCTTCACAATGCGCTGAATGATAAGGCCGAGTCATTTAAGAACATTATCAAAATCGGACGCACCCATACGCAAGACGCCACGCCGCTGACTTTGGGGCAGGAGTTTTCCGGCTATGTCGCCATGGTGAAAAACGGCATGGGACGCGTTGAGGCCGTGCTGCCGAAACTTTATGAATTGGCGCAAGGCGGCACCGCTGTCGGCACCGGCATTAATGCCAAAATCGGTTTTGCCGAAAAATTCGCCGATGAGGTCGCCGCTTATACCAAGCTGCCCTTCGTCACCGCACTGAATAAGTTTGAGGCACTGGCCACGCATGATGCGATGGTTGAGGCGCATGGCGCATTGAATGAAGTCGCCGTGTCGCTCTTCAAAATCGCCAATGATATTCGCCTGCTCGGCTCCGGCCCGCGTTCGGGTCTGGGTGAGTTGAGCCTGCCGGAAAACGAACCCGGCTCGTCAATTATGCCGGGCAAGGTAAACCCGACACAATGCGAAGCGCTGACCATGGTCTGCGCGCAAGTGATGGGCAATAACACCGCTGTCTCATTTGCCGGTTCGCAGGGGCATTTTGAACTGAATGTTTACAAGCCGGTGATTGCCGCCAATGTGCTGCAATCCATTCGCCTGCTGGGCGATGCGGCGGTCAGCTTCTCGGATAATTGCGTGGTCGGCATTCAAGCCAATGAAGATAATATCGCCGCGCTGATGGAACGCTCGCTGATGCTGGTCACGGCATTGGCCCCGACCATTGGCTATGACAATGCAACATTGGTTGCCAAAACAGCGCATAAAAACGGCACGACCTTGCGCGAAGAAGCGGTTAAAGGCGGCTTCGTGACGGGAGAAGAATTCGATACGATCGTGCGTCCGGAAGACATGATTGCACCCAAATAGGCGCGCCCATGATGAAACCCGAAAAGCGTTCCATCACCATTGCCGGCCACGCCACCAGCGTATCGTTGGAGCCGGTGTTTTGGGACGTGCTGAAAGAGATGGCGGCTGAGAGCGGGCAAAGCGTGCCGAACCTTATTCGACAATTAGACGCTGAGGCGCGCGCGGCTAGCCTGTCTTCTACTCTGCGCGTTGCGGCTCTGCGTTGGGTGCAGAACCGTTAGCGTCAAATGCCGAGGCATCGGCTTTGATGGTGGGCGCACCAAGCCCGCCGGTTAGTTGCCAAATCACCGGTCGCTGACTGTCAATCGGATAAAGCTTCATCTCGGCATCTATCAATAGGTCAACCATATCAAGGGCGGCGGTCAGACGCGCCTCGTTTCTGCCATTGGCAAAAACAAACTCGGTGCTGGCTGTTTCAACGACACCATCGCGCATTTGTGCCAAGCCAAGACCACGCGTAAATGTCAGTTCGCTCGGCCCCATAAATGCGGCCAATAATGGGGTCGCCAAGCCGGCACGGTTCGGTTCCAAAACTTTATCGGCAAAACCGACAGCATCGAAAAAGGTCAGTTGGCCGGGGGCGATTTCAAAATTTATCTGGCCGTCCAAAGAGGCCATCATGGCGCGCGGAGACGTGCCGCGCCCTTCCAATCTCAGCGCGCCGGATAGCACGGCATCGAGCAAGCGATTGCCATATTGCTGCAAGAAGAAACCATTGGGATTAATGTCGGCAAATTCGGCATTGATACCGAAGCGCGGCGACAGCAAGCCGCCCTCAGCCAATAGGCTGGCCGTCACTGTGCCGCCGAAAAGCTCCAGCGCCAAATCAGGTGCTTCCAACACGCCCTCGGTCAGTTTCAGGCGACCATTCAGGCTATCCAGCACGACACTGCCAAAGCGCGAGGCCGCCACTGATAATTGAATATCGGCATTGCTGCGCCCCAATAAAGACCACCTTATCGGCTCATTGCGCCAGCCATCTTTATCGCGCTCGGTCAGCATCCAGCTAAAATCAACATTCTCGGTCGCCAAATTGGCGTTGAAGCGCGGCAGACCGTCGCCTGTTTGCAGCACCCCTTCGCCTGAAATCCGGCCATCGCCAAGCGCCAGATCAAGACCGGCAAAGCCGAAATTATTGCGCGTCGCATTCAGTTGCATCTGACCGCTGGCGGCCACTCGTTCCCATGATGTATCGGCATCAAGAAGCGGTAAGAAATGGGCGAAATTAAATTCCAACGCGCCGGACAATAATCGGCCACCCGCTGCGTCGCGCAAATTGCCATTCAAAACCAATGCATCCTCGCCCAAACTCATATTGGTGGCGACTGAAAATAATTCATTGCCCAGCGCGTTCAGCCCAAGCTGCATGGCCGCTTCATCTGACGCGTCATAAACGGGTGGCAGAAAAAGCAGATTGGCCAGCGCATTGGCTGCGCCGTTGAGCGACAATTGAATATCCGTGCCCGCCTCGACAAAGGCCAAAGACCGCGACGGAGTGGTGACAGCCAGACCGGTCGATGCACCACCAAATGCGCCGGTGCCGCGATAAATGACTTTCGGCCAATCGGGCGAGCCCGGTGCCGTCAGTTCAATATCCAATGCCATATTTGCGGCGACGGCAGCGTTGAAATTCAACGGCCCGAAACGCGACACAATCGGCCCATATGCCCATTTCGCGTCATCACCTTGAATGGCCAGCGACAGGCTGCCATGCGATGGCGCGGCGTCATAATTCAACGCGCCGGTCAGCGTCACATCAGAATTAGCAAAATTAGCGAGGCGCAGGTTTTGGATTTCCACGCGTTGATTGCTCAGCGCGCCTATCGCTTTCAGCGGCCCAATGGATTGCGCGCCGGCAAATACCTGCCCGACCTGAATATCGAAATCAATATCTCTGTTCGCGTCAGTGGTTGACAGAGCTCGTGCCAGCAAGCGGTCGAGCTGCGGCAGTATGCCGACAATGCCGCTTTCGCGTCCCGCCGTGGCGGTTTCCAAAATACCCCAATCAGCCAAATCGAACCGGCTGATGCGAAACAACACATCGCCCCGCCACGCCTCTATATCGGGCAGGCCAACATCTGCCGAAAAATAGTCATCACCCAAACGACCGGCCAGCCCTTTAAGCGCCAGGCCGTTTTCGTCGAACAACACATCGCCGACCATTGACGCGCGCTGCAATGTGCCCTGATCGAGCGCTTCAGCGAATGTCGAGAAGTCGATATTATTCTGATTACCAAGCCATAACAGCAGCGCCAGCGCATCGGAAGAACGGGTTGAGAAATTGCCGTTCAGCACCGGCGTGTCTTGGCTTGTGTCGAGCGTGCCGGTGGCCAATAGCGATGACCTGAATGGCAAGTTCATATTCAATCTTTCGACGCTCAACAGCGCCCCATTTTGATTGATTTCAGCCACCAAATCGCTGCCGGTCTCGCCGCCAATCACAAAACGTGTCGCTTCAACATCAAAAGAAGTCACCAGATCGGGTGCGATACCGCTCCAAATCTCATTCAACAAGCCAGTATTGGCTTTGGCTTCGTCAGACGCATTGTCAGACGCATTGTCAGACGCATTGTCAAACGCATTGTAAAAGCGCAGCAAATCCAAATTAACCGCACCGGTGGAAAGGCGCCCGTCCAGCACCGGCATTTCGCCCTGCATACGCGGCCAGTTCAGCGCCAAGCGAGAGCGGAAAACCGTATTCAACGCTTCAATTTCCAAGCTATCGGCGCGAATACCGCTGGCGGAGCCATTGATTAGACCGGATAATTGCACCCGCCGCCCGGGCGTTATCACCCGCATTGGCAGGCGCGCTTCAATCGCGCTCATCAGCAGATCGCTTGAAATTAATTCAACCTCGCCATCGAGACGCCAATCTGCGGCACTGCCCGACAGAAAACCCGTAAATCCAATCTGTTCGTCAATTCCCAAACCAAGCGTCACGCCAATTTGGGTCTGTGTCGCGGTCGGCCCAATGGACAGGCGCAACATCGCCGCATGGCCGCCCGAATGGATTTTTTGTGCGACAATCACCATCGGCCCATTGGCCTGCTTCGCCATCAGCGCGGCGGAGACATCGGTCACGCGCGTCACTTCCTGCGGGCGCAGCGGGTCGAGGCCGATAATGCGGAAATCGCTATCCAACAGGCTGACACGAGGCAATGTTTCGCGGTGCAATTCAGCCAGCAGACCGGCGGGACGCCCGGCCAATTGTAGCTGCACATCAGCGCCAATCAGGCTCACCTCATCGACGACGAAACGGCGCTGCACAAGTTCAATAATATCGAGATTAATCACCATTTGCGGCATGGTTGCGGCGAATTGCGCGGCGCGGCGTCTATCGCTGAAACTCACTTGTTCAATAATAATTTGCGGGCGCGGCACAAAACGCAACCGCACCGCCCCGTCAATTTTCACATTACCGGAGAAACGCTCCGATAAATCAGCCTCAAACGCCTCAATCGGCGGCAATATGCCCGCCGCATTGGGCGTGATGACGGCAGCCATCAGCGCCGAAAGCAGCAGGAAAATAACGGATAGATAAGGAAAGCGCGGCATGACGACCTATTGTTATCTGAAACCGCGAGACTAACAATGTCGCAACAGATTGGCTAGAGAGGTTCGGCTGAATTGCGCCAGATGCTATAGTCAACGAATCAAACTAGGTGAGGTGAATGGAGAACGACCCGTTCGATTTGGGCGCTGATGCCCCTGGCCCAACGGCCCCGCAGGCCGGTGGCGGCAGCATATCGCAAAAAGCCGCGCAAGCCGGACAAGCGCGCCGCTTAGAGCCTTTGCTTGGCGGTTTGAATGAGGAACAAGGCGCAGCGGTAACGGCTGAAGACGGGCCGCTTTTGCTGCTGGCCGGTGCCGGAACCGGCAAAACCCGCGCGCTGACGACCCGGATCGCCTATAAAATCGCCACGCAGCAAGCCTGGCCGAGCCAAATTCTGGCCGTGACCTTTACCAATAAGGCGGCGCGCGAGATGAAAGAGCGGATTGGTTCCATGCTGGGCGAAACCGTGGAAGGCATGCCCTGGCTCGGCACATTCCACTCGCTTTCCGCCAAAATTCTGCGGATTCACGCCGAATTGGTCGATTTACGGCCCGATTTCACCATTCTCGACACAGATGACCAAATTCGCCTGCTCAAACAGTTGATAAAGGCCGAAAATATCGACGAAAAGCGCTGGCCTGCGCGGCAAATGGCCATTCTTATCGACCGCTGGAAGAATCGCGGCTGGCTGCCTGAAAATGTGCCTGAGGGCGAAGCCGGTTTCTTCGCCAATGGCATGGGCGGCAAACTTTACGCCGATTATCAAAAGCGGCTGAAAATTCTGAACGCCGCTGATTTTGGCGACCTGCTGCTCGAATGTCTGCGCCTGTTTCGCGAAAATGAAGCCGTGCTGAGCGAATATCAGCAGCGTTTCAAACACATTCTGGTTGATGAATATCAAGATACCAATGCCGTGCAATATCTCTGGCTGCGCTTGCTGGCGCAGGGCCATAATAATATTTGCTGTGTCGGTGATGACGACCAATCCATCTATGGCTGGCGCGGGGCTGAGGTCGATAATATTCTGCGCTTTGAAAAAGATTTTGAGGGCGCAAAAGTCATTCGTCTGGAACGCAATTACCGATCAACGCCGAATATTCTCGGCGCCGCCTCCGGATTGATTGCCGCCAATGAAACCCGCCTCGGCAAAACCCTTTGGACCGACAGCAATGAAGATGGCGAACCGGTTAAAGTGCGCGGCGTCTGGGACGGTGAAGAAGAAGCCCGGCTGACGGCAGATGACATTGAAGCCCATCAACGCGACGGCCAAAAGCTGAATGAAATGGCGGTGCTGGTGCGCGCCTCGTTTCAAATGCGCGAGTTTGAAGACCGCTTCATCTCGCTGGGCATACCCTATCGCGTGATTGGCGGCCCGCGCTTTTATGAGCGCGCTGAAATTCGCGATGCCAATGCCTATTTCCGACTGATTGCCCAAATTGATGATGATTTGGCGTTTGAACGGATTTGCAATAAGCCGCGTCGCGGTCTCGGCAATGTCGCCATGCAGACGCTGCAAACCGCCGCGCGCGGGCAAGGCAAATCGCTGTTCCGCACGGCGGAAGAGATTATCGACACGGAAGAGTTAAAACCGGCAGCGCGGCGCGCCATGACCGGTTTTGTGCGCGCCATTACCCATTGGCGCTCGCTAGTCGATACCATGACCCATACGGAATTGGCTGAATTAGTGCTCGATGAAAGCGGCTATACCGCCATGTGGCAGGCCGATAAATCACCCGATGCGCCGGGCAAGCTGGAAAATCTGAAAGAGCTTGTCCGCTCTATGGAAGAGTTTGAAACATTGACCGGCTATTTGGAGCATATTTCTTTGGTCATGGAAGCCGCTAATAATGACAATGAAGATAAAGTCTCGGTCATGACACTGCACGCCGCCAAAGGCTTGGAGTTTGAAACCGTCTTCTTGCCCGGCTGGGAAGAAGGCCTGTTTCCCCATCAGCGCAGCCTCGATGAAAGCGGCACAAAAGGCTTGGAAGAAGAACGCCGCCTCGCCTATGTCGGCATCACCCGCGCCAAAAAGCGCGCGACCATTTCCTTTGCCGGTAATCGCCGCACGCATGGCCAATGGAATTCGGCTCTGCCATCGCGCTTTATTGACGAGCTGCCGGAGAAGCATGTTGAGATTGCCGAAAGCGAACACGCCGCCGGTGGCTTTTCCAATCAAAGCCGATTTAGTAATGATTTTTCAGGCTCAAGCTATAACAGCCCGGGCTGGCAACGCGCCCAGCAAAACCGTGGCAGCTATAAGCAAGGCACGCCACCAACCATAAATGCCCGCGCCGAATCTGTTGTCTCCTCAATGAACAGCAGCGCCTATAAACGCGGCGAGCGCATTTTCCATCAGAAGTTTGGCTATGGGCGCATTGAGGCAATTGAAGGTAACAAGCTGACTGTCGCGTTTGAGAAAGCCGGTGTTAAAAAAGTGCTCGATTCATATGTCGAAAAGCACTGACACTGATGGCCGCCGAAAACCCGCCCGCCACTTATAAATTAAGTTTCATCACAAGCCAGCCCGACGCGGCTGAGAGCGCATTGGAAGATTTCGGCGCGACCATTTGGGCCACCGAGGCAGCAATAGCGAACAGCGAAACGGGCGGCACGCGCTTTGAGGTTTATTTTGACACGCGCCCCGATATGAGCGCGCTCGCCCTGCCGCAAGATGCCAAGCCCTTATTGGAAGCGCTGCCGCAAAAGGATTGGGTGGCCGAAAGCCAAGAGGGTCTGCCGCCGGTCATTGTGCCGCCCTTTCATTTGCATGGCCGACATGATGCGCCGCGTAGTGGTGGCTGGCGCGATATTGAAATTCAAGCGGCGACGGCTTTCGGCTCCGGCCATCACGGCACAACGCAAGGCTGTCTTGTTTTATTGAGCGATTATCTGAAGCGCCACAAGCCCCGCCATAGTGCCGATATTGGCTGCGGCACGGGCGTGCTGGCCATTGCGATGGCAAAAAGCAGGCTTCGCGATATTCTGGCCAGCGATATTGACCCTGACGCCGTTCGCGTCGCGCGCCAGAATATGCGCGCAAATAAGGTTGCGCCCTTTACCACCGGCTTCACATCTATCGGCATGGCGCATCGGCATTATCACGGGCGACGGTTTGATTTGATAGTGGCGAATATATTGGCCGGCCCGTTGCGACAATTGGCCGGTGATTTCAATCGGCATTTAGCACCCACCGGACGGGTGATTATTGCCGGCATACTGAATGAGCAAACGCGCCGCGTCATTGCGCGCTATCGTGCCGAGGGATTAATTGTTGAACGGAAAATCGTCATCGGGGCTTGGACGAGCCTGTGCTTTAGGCGATAATGGTATCCATGTTTCAAAGTTTTGAGAATGACAGTTCGAATAAGGAAGTTGCGCCGCGGGTCAAGGCCCTGCGCGCGCGGCTTGCCAAAATGAAACTCGACGGCATGATTATTCCGCGCGAGGACGAGTTTCAGGGTGAATATGTGCCCGCCGCCAATGAGCGGCTAAAATGGATTTCAGGCTTTGGCGGTTCGGCAGGCACGGCGATTGTGCTGGCGCGCAAAGCCGCTTTGTTTGTCGATGGCCGCTATATTTTGCAAGCCCCCAAACAGACCGACACGAAATTATTTTCGGTCGTCGATATGATGCAAACCGCGCCATCGCAATGGCTGGCGGCAATGACGAAAAAGGGCATGGAGATAGGGCTCGACCCCCGCCTGCATAGCGAAAGCGCCGTGAAATTTTATCGTGACCGCTTGGCCGCCAAAGGCGCGCGACTGGTTTTGGTGGACGACAATCCGCTCGATGCCGAATGGCACGACCGGCCCGAACTGCCCGACACGCCGGTGGTCATTCAGCCAACCCGTTTTACCGGACGCACATCTGAGCAGAAGCGCAAAGCGCTGGCGGCTGAATTAAAGAAAGCCGGACATGATATGCTGCTGGTGGCGCAGCCTGAAAACATTGCGTGGTTGCTCAATATCCGCGCCCAAGATGTGCCGCATACGCCGTTTGCCCTGTCTTTTGGCCTGCTGCATAAAAATGGCAGCTTTGATTGGTTTATCCGCAAAAGCCGCGTTGACGCGACCGTGCGCGCCCATATTGGCAGCGGCCTGCGCTTGCAACGGCAAGGCGATATGCTGGCCAAGCTAAAAGCCCTTAAAGGCAAAAGCATCGCCTATGACCCGAGCAACACACCGGCATGGTTTGGCGAGAAAATGATTGATGCCAATCTGGTGCGCGTCACCGACCCCTGCGCCCTGCCCAAAGCGGCGAAGCACAAAGCCGAGATTAAGGCGAGCATCGCCGCGCATGAAACGGATGGCGCGGCTTTATGCACTTTCCTCGCATGGTTTGATAAACATGCCGCCAAAGGTGAGTTGACGGAAATATGCGCCGCCAAGCACGCCGAAGCTTGTCGCGCCGCATCAGGCAAGCTGTTGGATTTGAGCTTTGACACCATCTCCGGCACCGGCCCGAATGGCGCGATTGTACATTATCGCGTCACCGAGAAAACCAATCGCCGCATTAAGGCCGGTGACCTTTATCTGATTGATAGTGGCGGCCAATATCAACAGGGCACAACCGATGTCACGCGCACAGTTTTGGTCGAGGGCGGCACGCCCCCAAGCGGCGCGATAGATGCTTTCACCCGCGTCTTGCGCGGCCATATTGCGCTGGCCATGGCGCATTTTCCGGCCGGCACAAACGGCATGCAACTCGACACGCTGGCGCGCGCGCCGCTTTGGGAGGTCGGGTTGGATTTCGACCACGGCACAGGCCACGGCGTTGGCAGCTATCTCTCAGTGCATGAAGGGCCGCAGCGCATCTCAAAGGGCGGCACAGTGGCCCTGCAAGAGGGCATGATTGTCTCTAATGAGCCGGGCTATTACAAAGCCAACGCTTTCGGAATTCGTATCGAGAACTTGCAATATGTGACAGCGCTCAAAAAGACAGCGGCCAAAGGCGGCACGGGCGCGCGCCCGATGATGTCATTTGAACCGCTAACCCTCGCGCCAATTGACCGCCGCCTGATTGATAAAACTCAGATGAGCGCCGCTGATATTGACTGGCTGAACGCCTATCATGCGCGGGTGCAAAAAACACTTCTGCCAAAAGTCGATAAAGCCACTCAAAACTGGCTGCGGAAAAACTGCAAACCGCTTTAAGCCGTCGCTAACTTAGGCTGTCGCCAGAGCGACCCATTGGTCTTCGGTCAGCACCTCAACACCCAATTCAGTTGCTTTTGTCAGCTTCGACCCGGCGCCTGGCCCGGCGACCAGAATATCGGTTTTGGCCGATACCGAGCCGACAACTTTCGCGCCCATTGCCTCGGCGCGCGCTTTCGCTTCGGCGCGAGTCATTTTTTCCAACGTGCCGGTAAAAACAATGGTCTTTCCGGCAATCGCCGTATCTGTTGCCACTGCCTCCGGTGGTGTCGGGTCGATGCCCGCAGCGATAAGCGCTGAGACGACTGTGCAATTATCGGGTGACGAAAAGAAACCAATTAGCGCATCGACCAACGCCTTGCCGACCCCGTCAAGCGCTTCAATCTCGCCGCGCGCGCCCTCATCACCCCCGGCCATATTTTGCGCCGCCTGCATCATGGCGGGCAGTGACATATAATGCCGCGCCAAAAGCCGCGCCGAGGTTTCGCCAATATGGCGGATACCGAGCGCGAAAATATAGCGGTCGAGATCGGCAGTTTTACGCATCTCAATCGCCTTGAATAATTTGCGCGCGCTGTCTTTCAGCGTACCGATTTTATCTTTCGCGCCAGATGTATATTGCCAAATCTCGGGCGGGTTATCGGCAAAGTGGGCCTCCAGCGCGAAAATATCCTGCGGGCTGCGAATAAGCCCAAGCTGCCAATAATCATCAATCTGCTTTTGCCCCAGCCCTTCAATATCCAGCGCGGCACGGGACACAAAATGCTTTAACCCTTCCCGCGCTTGCGCCGGACAGGTCAGCCCCGCCGAGCAGCGCGTCACCACGTCAGCCTCGCCATCATCGCGAATTTCGCGCATTGCGGGCGAGCCGCAGGCCGGGCATTTATCCGGAAATGCGAAGGGACTGCTTTGGCTGTCGCGATGTTCGCTCAGCACGCGCACCACTTGGGGAATAACATCACCGGCGCGCTGAATAACCACCATGTCACCGACCCGAATATCCTTGCGCGCAATCTCGTCGGCATTATGCAAAGTCGCATTTGAGACCACGACACCGCCGACCGTAATCGGCTCTAACTTGGCAACCGGCGTGAGCGCACCCGTGCGCCCAACCTGAATATCAATATCATTGACCTTGGTGGTCGCTTGTTCAGCCGGAAATTTATGAGCAATCGCCCAGCGCGGCGCGCGCGAGACAAAGCCCAATCGCTGCTGATAGTCGAGCCGGTCAACCTTATAAACCATGCCATCAATTTCATAACCCAAGGCGGCACGTTGCCCCTCGATCGCCGTCCAATGCGCCAAAAGGCCTTGCGTCTCATCAACCGTGATAAAAGCCGGATTAACGCTAAAGCCCCAATCGGTAAAGCAGGCCATCATGCCGGTTTGCGTGTCAGACGGCATGGCGCTCATCTCGCCCCAAGCATAGGCAAAAAACTTCAGCGGGCGTTTCTTGGTCACTTCGACATCGAGCTGGCGCAAACTTCCCGCCGCCGCATTGCGCGGATTGGCGAAAATCTTGCCGCCCTTTTCTTGTTGTCGCTTATTCAAGGCCGCGAAATCTGCGTGGCTCATATAAACCTCGCCGCGCACCTCAACAATATCGGGTACACCCGTCGGTAGCTTATGCGGAATATCGGGCAGCGTTCTGAGATTGGCGGTAATGTCTTCGCCGACGCGCCCATCGCCGCGCGTCGCGCCCTGCACCAGCACACCCTTCTCATAGCGCAGACTGGCAGATAGGCCATCAATTTTCGGCTCTGAGGTGAACCGCAGTTCAGCTTCCGCCTCAAGATTTAGGAAACGACGAATGCGGCCGTCAAAATCAACCACATCATCATTATTAAACGCATTGCCCAGCGATAACATCGGCACCGCATGTTCTATTTTACCAAAGGCAGTTGACGGCGCGGCACCGACACGCTCGCTGGGGCTGTCGCTGCGTTTTAATTCCGGAAACCGGGCTTCAATCGCATTATTGCGTTGGCGTAACGCGTCATAATCAGCATCAGAAATCAGCGGCGCATCATCTTGATAATAGGCGGCATCATGTTCTTCTATTTCAGCCGCCAGACGGGCAAGCTCCTGCGCCGCTCCGGCAGCCGTTAAGGCCTCAACCGACCTATCGGCCGCCATCACCCGACCTCCAATAGACGTTGCGCCGCCGCCCTCGCCTCATCAGTGATGCTGGCACCTGACAACATGCGCGCCACTTCTTCCAGCCGCGCGGGATTGTCGAGCGGCACGACGCTGGTGCTGACCGAGCCGTTTTCGCCGCTTTTACTGACTTGCCAATGAAAATTGCCCCGCGCCGCAACTTGCGGACTATGCGTCACCACCAAAACCTGTCCGCTTTGAGCCAAGCGATGCAGTCTGGTGCCGACCGCCTCAGCCACCGCGCCGCCGACCCCGGCATCGACCTCATCAAATATCAGCGTGCCGCCATGCCCTTCGGCGGCCAGCGACACTTTCAGCGCAAGCATGAAGCGTGCCAATTCACCGCCCGACGCGATTTTGGCAATCGGGCCGGGCGCCATGCCCGGATTGGTGGAGGCTACAAAGCTGATTTTATCCAAGCCATGCGCCGCGCCATCTTCCGGCCCACCGGTTTCGATTTGCGTGGTAAATCTGCCGCCATCGAGTTTCAGTGGCACAAGCTCTTCATTGACCATGGCGTCGAGGCGACCGGCGGCGGTTTTGCGCGCCTCAGAGATTGCCATTGCCGCGCTCATATAAGCAGCATCGGTTTCTTTCACCGCTGTCTCCAGCTCGGCCATGCGATCATTGCCACCATGAATGGCACTTAACTTCTCGTCCATCTCGGTCAGTAAATCGGGCAGGCCATCGCAGGTCGTGTCGTGTTTGCGCGCCAATGCCCGCATGGCGAATAAGCGCCCCTCAACCTCTTCAAGACGCACCGGATTGTTCGTGATGCGCGTCGCCGTGTCCGACACCGCAATGCGCGCCTCGCCTGCCTCAATTAACGCGCGGTCAATGGCAGAAATAGCATCGTCCAATTCACCGGCGGCATCGGGCGCGGCTTTTTCCAGCCGCTTCAGAGCACCATTCAGCGCATTCTCAATACTGCCCTCGCCTTGCAAAAAACCCTCGGCTTCGCGCAAATCGCCGATAATCTTTTCGGCATTCATCAGCAAGCTGCGCTCATCGGCCAGCGCGAGCTCCTCGCCCAGCTTGGGATTGAGTTCCTGCAATTCAGCAATGGCATGGGTAAGAAATTCAGTATCGGCACTGGCTTTGGCAAGCTCGGCTCGATAGGCCGCCAGCGCACTGCGCGCCTGTTGTTGCGCCGCGTGAAGTTTGCCCAAAGCGGCAACATCTTCCGTCACGCCGGCAAAGCCATCGAGCAAATTACGCTGCGTCGCTGCATCGGTAAGGGCTTGGCTCTCATTCTGGCCATGAATTTCAACCAGCGCGCTGCCGATTTGCTTGAGCAGATTGACGCCAATCGGCTGGTCATTGCAAAAGGCGCGGCTGCGGCCATCGGCGGATTGTTGGCGACGCAAAATCAATTCGCCGACCGGCCCGTTATCATCGAGGCCGTTCTCGCTCAGAATGTGTTGCACTTGATGGGTTGGCGGCAGTTGAAACAGAGCCGTGACACTGCCTTGTGTGCAACCCTGCCGCACCAGACCGACATCGCCGCGCGCGCCAATGGCCAGACCCAGCGCGTCGAGCAAAATCGATTTACCCGCGCCGGTTTCGCCGGTCAACGTGCATAAATGCGGTTGCCATTCAAGATCCAGCCGGTCGATTAATACTATGTCACGAATGGAGAGCGATACCAGCATCGGCCCACCCTACAGAACCTTGTCGATGACGCGGCTTATCCAAGATTTCTGGTCTTTGACCGGCTTCAAATCGCGTTGGCGCAAAATGCGATAGCTGTCGCGATACCACGGACTGTCGGGGAAATTATAGCCCAGCACAGCGGCAGCGTTTTGGGCGTCAGCGGGAATACCCAATGAGATGTAAACTTCTGTCAAACGGTGCAGCGCTTCCGGCACATGGCTGGTGCGGCCATAACGTTCAATGACCAAACGAAACCGAATGGCGGCAGCGGCATATTCGCGCCGCGCCAGATAAAAGCGCCCGACGCTCATTTCCTTACCCGCCAAATTGTCTTCCGTCAGGTCGAGCTTCAGCCGCGCATCGCGGGCATAATCGCTATCGGGATAACGGCGAATGATTTCTTGCAAAGCCACACGCGCTAATTCCGTGGTGCGCTGGTCGCGCCCGACATCTGAGATGCGCTCATAATAAGACATGGCGATGAGATAATAGGCATAAGGCGCTTGGCTGTTGCCCGGATAGAGCGCCAGAAAACGCCGCGCCGTCGCAACCGCCTCGTCATATTTATTTTGCAGATAATAAGTATAAGAGGCCATGACCATAGCGCGGCGCGCCCAAAGTGAATAAGGGTGCTGGCGTTCAACCTCGTCAAATTCTTGCGTCGCCAAAATATAATTGCCCAGCGCCAATTCTTCATGCGCGCTGTTGTAAATCGTCTCGACAGGCCGCTCGACATAGTCATTCTCAATGCTGGTGCCGCCGCAAGCCGATACAGCCAGCGCGCCAAGCATGATGAGTGATAATCGAAGATTTGAGGTCATTTTTGTCATGTGATTCCGTAACATCCAGAGTGCTTGTTTTACTGCATCACACGGCACTAAGCCAGCCCGATTGGCACCGGGTAACAAAAAGACGGTTCAAAAAGTGGAATTATTCAGCAGCGAGAACAGCTTCATCAGAAGCCAAATCGACAAGCTCGAAGCAATCTTCGCCTGCAAACAAAGCGTTCAGCAATGAATTATGCAGCGCGTGGCCTGATTTATAGCCGCGATAACGTCCGATAAGCGGCATGCCCATGAGGTAAATATCACCAATCGCATCAAGCAATTTGTGCTGCACAAACTCTTCAGCAGAGCGCAGACCCTCTTCGTTCAGCACTTTGTCGCCATCGACAACAATCGCATTATCCATTGAACCGCCAAGCGCCAGACCGGCCTTGTGCATATCTTCAACTTGCTGCGCCATGCAGAAAGTGCGGGCGTTGACGACATCAACGTCAAAACCGTCTTTATCGAGTGTCAATGAATAGGACTGACGACCAATGGCACCGCTTTCGAAATCAATCTCGGCTTCGAAAACGCGCTCGCTATCGGGCAGCAATTCGCAATAAGCATCGCCATTTTCAACCCGAACCGGCTTGGTGACGCGCACGACGCGGCGCGACACAGACAGCTCGCGAATTCCGGCGCGGTTAATCAGTTTAACAAATGGCTTGGCACTGCCATCCATAATCGGCACTTCGGCCGCATCAATCTCAACAATCGCATTGTCGATACGCAGACCGGCAAAAGCCGCCATTAAATGCTCAACCGTGCCGACCACATGGCCGAAGCGGTTACCGATTTTAGAGGATAAAGTCACTTCGCAAACGCTGGCACACAGCGCCGGGATAATGGCCTCGGCTTCGGTCTCAATATCTGTGCGGAGGAAAACAATGCCGGTATCAGCGGCGGCCGGTAGCAGGCGGATATTGACCTGACGACCGGAGTGCAAACCAATGCCGCTCAAGCTGGCGACTTCAGCAACCGTGGTTTGCCAGACACCCAAGCGCGCCGCTCGCGGCAAAGCAGAAAGCGGCGCAGCGGTAAACTGTTCCGTCATCTGTGCAATGCTTGCGGGCGGTGGTGCCATTTAACTGCTCCTCATAAAGCCCCACTGGGGCGATTCATGAACCTGTTCTACGAAAGCAGCGGGCGCAAAACAAATAACAGATTATTGCTTTTTGTTACGCTTTTCTTACATTTAGAACCTTTCGGGAACACACGGCAGGCCCGTATGAAAGCCATCATGCCGGCGCGTGAGGCGTTGAACGCGGTTTCCTTGCGCTTTATACGACACATGAAGCCAGCCGCCACTGCCATTCTCTGCCTGTGGATATTCCAAAATTAATTGATCGAAATCGAGATTGTCAGATATCCAATGCGCCAATTGGATATTGGCAACACCCATAACCTCAAAATCGACGGCCTCGCCGCGACAATGGCTGCTTGTGTCGCGACTGCCGAGCAGACGGTTAAGGGCGATGCACCGAAATCCGCTGCTTGGGATAATCGGCACTTTGACCTGTCGGCGCACCGGCTCCAGCACCTTTCGACACAAAAGCTGTAGGGCGTCAATTTGCGATTGGTCGGGCTGATTGGGCAGCGCGTGACGGGTCGCAAGCTGCGAACGGGTCAATTCGTGGAGATAAAAATGCTCGGATAGCTGATGGGGCAGGCGCATGGAGAAAGCATAAAGCGCGCCTGCCCACCGAGTATAAATGGCGAAAAGCCAAGATAAGCGGCGCGGTTACCCGCCCCGCCTAGATATTTTTAACGACGCAAAAAGGCCGGAATATCAAGCTGGTCGCCTTCAAACGAACCGCTCGACATGGTTGGGCCGGTATCCATCGTGGTTTGAACAACCGGCTGAACGCTGACCGCATCGACGCTTGGCGCAGAAACCGCAGGGGCTTCGGCTTTAGCCGGTTTAGCCGCTTTCGGGGCTTCAGCTGTTGCTTCAGCTGAGGCAGCGGCTTTGGGTGCCTCTGCCATTTCAGCTTTTGCTTCAGGTGCTGCTTCAGGTGCCGCTAAATCCATCGGAATTTCTTCTGAAATCTCCTCGGAAATTTGCATTGTCGGCGCGCTATCGGCTTCAGCCATCATGGCCGGTGCTTCGGCTTGTGCCACAGCGTCCATTGGCGCGTCTTCAATCCCGTCCAACTCGTCAATCGAGGCAGCGGGCTGCTGCGGCATTGGCGGTTGGGTGACAGGAATTTCTGCCATTTCCAATGGTGCCGCCGGTGTTGCAGATTCTTCCATAATCGCCTCAGCGACCTCGACCTTAGGCTCGGCTTTGACCGGCTCAAGGCTTTGCTGCGGCGGTGTCTGCTTTTTATTGCCGAACACGCGGTCGATAAATGACCGCTTACCCTTGGAAATCGCCGGACGCACCGGCTTCTCGGCTTGCTGACCGGTCAAGAAACCGGGCAATTCGCCCTCATTGGAAACCGGCGCAGATGGCATGGCATCAGGCATGGCATCAGCTTGCGGCGCGATGGGTGCCATTGCGGCATCATCGGCAAGTGGCGCGGCAGAGGCCGTATCGGCTTCCGCGTCAAAAGAAGCCTCGGCGGGCAGGTCAACCGGCGTTTCATTGGCCATATTGATAATTTGTCCGCCATCAAGCGCTTTCAACTGCGCCCCGGCTTCAATACCCGTGGCCACAACAGACACACGCATCGACCCGCTCAGCGCATCATCGAAAGTCGAACCGATGATGATGTTACATTCAGGATCAACTTCCTCGCGAATACGGTTCGCCGCCTCATCGACCTCATAAAGGGTCATATCATCACCGCCGGTGATGTTGATGAGCACGCCTTGTGCGCCCTGCATGGACACATCTTCGAGAAGCGGATTGGCGATGGCGGCCTCGGCAGCTTCAGTGGCGCGCTTGTCGCCCTCCGCTTCGCCTGTGCCCATCATCGCCTTGCCCATTTCATTCATCACCGTTTTAACATCGGCAAAGTCGAGATTAATAAGACCCGGCTTGACCATTAAATCGGTAATGCCCGCAACACCGGAATGCAGCACTTCATCGGCCATGGCAAAAGCCTCGGCAAATGTGGTTTGTGCATTGGCAATGCGGAACAGGTTTTGGTTCGGAATGATAATCAGCGTATCAACTTCGGCTGCCAGTTCCTCAATACCGGCAATGGCGGCACGCATGCGGCGACCACCTTCAAAGTCAAACGGCTTGGTGATGACACCGACCGTCAAAATGCCTTGCTCGCGCGCCGCGCGGGCAATCACCGGCGCCGCACCGGTGCCCGTGCCGCCGCCCATACCGGCAGTGACAAAGGCCATGTGCGAGCCTTGCAGCATATCGACAATTTCCGCCATTGTTTCTTCTGCGGCGGCTTTACCGATAGCCGGGTCAGCACCGGCACCCAAACCTTCTGTCAGTTTGGAACCGATTTGAATCCGCCGATCGGCTGATGAATTGCTGAGTGACTGCGCGTCCGTATTGGCGACGACAAAATCGACACCCTCAAGACCGGCAGCAATCATATTATTGACCGCATTGCAGCCGGCACCGCCGACACCAAATACGACAATTCTAGGTTTAAGTTCCCTTTTCGGGGGTACTGTGAGTTGAATACTCATGGCTTTCTCCTTTTACGCGCCAATTATCGACGCGTGTTGCTTTGAATTAGAAACCGTGCCGCCATCACACAAATCGATTGTGCCCAAATCGACAGTGGCCAAGTTCCAAGACGACATGAGCGTCGTCTGTATGTGTTTCATCTCCCACGGACCTACGTTTCTTACTCTTGACTGCATTAAAAATTCCTCCGCAACCAACTGCCGAACCAAGCCAGAGGGCCGGTTGAGGCCTTTTGCAAAACGGCATCGGCATGATTGCGCCCGGCATAGGTCAACAGACCCGCACAGGCGGCAAATGAGGGTTTGGCGGCGGCCTCGGGCAGACCGGTCAGCCGCATTGGCGCAGCAAGCCGCGCCTGTTTATCCATAATCGTCTGCGCCAATTCGGGCGCGCCGTTCAACTGCGCCGCGCCACCGGTCAAAACCGCACGGCGTCCGGCCAAATGACCGAGGCCGGAGCGATGCACCTGCGCCATCACCATTTCAAAAGTCTCTTCCAAACGCGGGCGAATGATTTTGGTCAATTCGCTGCGCGGCAGGGTTTGATGATCGCCACCGATAACCGGCACTTCAAATTGTTCGCGCTCACCGACCGGCGTCGCCAGCGCGCTGCCATAAAGCGTTTTAATGCGCTCCGCCGTAACCAAAGAGACATTCAAGCCATGAGCAATATCGGCGGTAATATGCTTGCCACCGACCGGCACAACCGCCGTGAATAGCGGCTCGCCTTCATAGAAAATACTGACGCTGGTGGTGCCGCCGCCCATATCAATATGCAGCACACCCAAATCCAATTCGTCTTGCATCAGCGTGGACAGGGCGCTGGCATAAGGCGTGACAACCAGCTTTTCGCATTGCAAATGGCACTGCTCGATACAGCTTAGCAAATTACGCACCGGCCCCGATGGCGCCGACATCATATGCATCGACACTCTCAGCCTCTCGCCATACATGCCGCGCGGGTCGGCAATGCCCATACTGTCATCAATCTCATAAGCGATTGGAATCGCGTGCAAAATCTCGCCATCAGCCGACCAAAACTCTTCATAAGCATGCTGCAAGGCCACCGTCATATGCTCTTCGCTGACCGCGTGACCATTAAGCGGCACATCGGCCTGACAGATGCGGCTTTCCAGATTATTGGCAGACAGGCCGATAACCACTTGGCGCACTTCCATATTGGCCATGCGTTCGGCCGCATCAACGGCGGCGCGAATACTGTCTTCGGCGGCGCGCATATCAATCACTTGCCCGCCATTCAGCCCGTCTGAAAGCTGATGGCCAAAACCGGAAATACGCACCATGCTGCGCCCTTGCCCGTCATCATTATGCTCGCCTATCAGACACGCAACTTTCGACGTGCCGACATCAAGCGCAGCAACACTGCCGCGCCGCAATGCGGTGCTACGCATTTTTGAAAAACGGCTGGGGTCGAGCGGTAGGTTCACGAAGCAGTCTCCCCCTTAAATTCTTGAATGGCGCTGGAGCGCTCAGTGGCCGGACGCAACAAAACCCGGTCAGGCAGACGCAAATCAATCGCCTGATTTTCAATCGCCAATACGCGGCGTTCTTTTTCCAATGTCATCAATCGGTCAAGCGCGCCCGATACGCCATGCGCCGGTAAATGCACTTGCCCGCCATGGTCGAGCTTCACTGTCCAGCGGCGACCACTATTCCAATGCGCCGCCACCATGCGATTTCTCAGCACCGGATAGGCTTGCAGCATTTCCATGAAACCGGCAGCGCGCAGTGTCGCACCTTGACCGGAAAATACCGGCAAATGCCCAAACGGTGCCAAATGGTGACGGGTAATCGTCACGCCCTTGCGGTCAATCAGAGCGACATCCTTGCCCGAGCGATAAAAGGCAAACGGCTCGCGCTCGTGCAAATCAATATGAATAATATTCGGCAGACGACGAATGACAGTCGCCGTTTCAACCCAGGGCAAAGCCTCAATGCGGGCATTTATTTGTTCCAAATCAGCCGCGAAAATCGGGTCATTTTGGCCGATAGACAGGGCTTCCAACAAATCGGCACGCTGCGTGCGCTTGCGCCCCTCAACCGTAATATCATTGACGCGAAACCCTGCCGAGGCCGTCGCCTCATAGGTTTTGCCGCGCACCAATTCGGCAACCGGACTGAAGCTTTGCACCCGAAACACCACAGCCGTGACCGCAATCAGCGTCAGCGCAATGGCGGCGAGGCGCAGGCGGCGACCCGACCAGACAAGCTTGAGGCCGATGAATAAAACATTAAACGGCGTGGCCAGTAATGAGATTAGAAAATTCATCGCTGTCGATTTTGTTTGCGCGTTTGCTTTGCGTGTTTGTTTCATCTCCGGCATGAGGCGTCCTCCACAATCCATTGAACAAGTTGGTTGAAATCAATGCCGCGATGCGCGGCCATTTCGGGCACCAGCGATACCGGCGTCATGCCGGGCTGGGTGTTAATTTCGAGCAGCACGAGCACGTCTTGCGCCGCGTCATAACGGAAGTCGGCGCGGGTTACGCCGCGACAGCCCAGCAGCATGTGCGCCTCAAGGCTGATATGCTGAATACGATTGGCCAAGCCCGCATCGATTTCCGCCGGACATTCATGGCGCGAGCCGCCATCATCATATTTGGCGCGATAGTCATACCAGCCATTCACCGGCACGATTTCCATCACATCGAGGGCCGTGTCGCCCATCACGGCACAAGTCAATTCATGACCGGCAATATATTTCTCAACCATGGCGACACCCTCAAAAGCCCAGCCTGTTTGGCTGAGACTATCGGGCACGGCATTGCTGCCATCGCTGACAATATCAATGCCGACACTGGAACCCTGATTGACCGGTTTCACCACATAAGGCGGGGTCATCGGGTGGTCACTCACCGCGCCCTCAACCAACACGGATTGCGCGACCGGCAGACCGGCGGCGGCAAAAATTTGTTTCGATAAATGCTTATCCATCGCCAAAGCCGAAGCGCGCACGCCGGAATGGGTATAGGGAATTTCCAACACTTCGAGCAGCCCCTGCACTTCGCCATCTTCGCCGCCGACCCCGTGCAGCGCGTTAAAGCAAATATCGGGCTTCACCTCGCCAAGCTGCGTATCGAGCTGGCGCGTGACATCAATTTCACTGACCTGATAGTCGAGGGCGCGCAAGGCTTCAGCGCATTTGGCACCGGAAATCAGACTGATTTCCCGCTCAGGCGACCAGCCGCCCATCAGCACGGCGATATGCGGTTTCGCACTCATGCGCGCGCCTCCCCCATGCGTTTAATCTCCCATTGCAGTTCAACACCCGATGTCTCTTGCACACGCTGGCGCACAGTTTCGCCCAGCGTTTCCAAATCACTGGCGGTCGCGACACCATGATTGATGAGGAAGTTGCAATGTTGTTCCGAGACTTGCGCGTCACCGACACGCAAGCCACGACAACCGGCGGCATCAATCAATTTCCAAGCCTTCAGCCCTGTCGGGTCTGCGCCATCAGGGTTTTTGAAAGTGCTGCCACCGGTGCGCGCTTTCACCGGCTGGCTGTCTTCGCGCTTGTCTGAAATCGCTTCCATCTCGGCCAGAATTTTGGCCTTGTCGCCGCGCGCGCCTTTCAGCCGTGCCGCCGTGTAAACCTTGAAGCCGTCATGGCCATTATGGCGATAAGACAAGTTGAGCGCGTCCGCCGCGCTGACGTGTTTTTTGCCATCGCGGTCGAGCCACTCAACCTCGACCAGCACGTCGCATGTCTCGCCGCCATAAGCACCCGCATTCATCGCGACCGCGCCACCAATCGCGCCGGGGATACCGCGATAAAATGCCAGACCGGCAATCGAGGCGTCCGCCGCCGCGCGCGCCACGCGCACATCAAGCGCCGCAGCCCCGGCCGTTAAGGCGGTTTCATCGGTTTGAGTAATCTCACCAAACGCCGCGCCCAGTCGAATAACCGCGCCGCGAAGACCGCCATCGCGCACCAGCACATTCGAGCCGGCACCCAAAACGGCGAGCGGCACATGCGCCGGCAAGGCCTTCAAAAACGCCGCCAAATCATCAGTATCCGCCGGCATAAACACCACATCGGCAGGCCCGCCCACGCGGAACCAGCAAATATCACCCATCGCCAGATCAGTCATCAGCTTGCCCCGCAAAGGCGGCAAAGCGGCCAGCCATTCGGGCGCATGGGTCATATTCGCAGGGGTCGCTTTAGCGGTCATAGACGCCCCTCCAATTTTTCCGGCAATCTATAGGCCAGTTGAGAAATTGAGCCTGCGCCCATGCAGATGATGACATCATCTTTTTGCAAAATATCGACCAGCGCGTCAGGCAAATCTTGGTCCTGCGCCAATGAAATAACGTGACGATGGCCATGCGCGCGCAGCCCTTCGGCCAAAACGGCGCTGTCAATGCCGTCAATCGGAGGCTCGCCCGCCGCATAGACCGGCAAGACCAGCACTGTGTCAGCACCGTTCATGCAAGCACAAAACTCGCTGAATAAATCGCGCAGGCGCGTATAGCGATGCGGCTGCATAATCGCCACGACCCGACCCGATGTAACGGCGCGCGCGCTTTCCAGCACGGCTTCTATCTCGACCGGATGATGAGCATAATCGTCGAAAATCCGGATACCTTGCCCGACCTCACCGACAGAAGAGAACCGACGCTTCACCCCGCCAAAGCCTTTTAACGCACTTGCAATCGTGTCCGCTGTTGCGCCCAATTCCAATCCGGCTGCAATCGCCGCCAGCGCATTTTGCAAATTATGCTTACCGGCCATTGGCAGGCACAGTTTTTTGATTTCAATATTGGCATCATTGCGGCGGTCGCGATATAATATGTCGAAATGCTGCTTGAGGCCGTCTTCGCAGATATTTACGGCGCGAATATCGGCCTGCTCGCTGAGGCCATAAGTAATCAACCGCCGATCCGTCACGCGCCCGACCAAAGCCTGCACCTCGGCATGGTCGAGGCAAACAATGCCGACACCATAAAACGGGATATTGGCAATATAGCTGTCAAAGGCGGTGCGTAGCCCGTCAAAATCGCCATAATGGTCGAGATGTTCGGGGTCGATATTGGTAACAATGCCAATCGTCGCGGGCAGGCGCACAAATGTGCCATCGCTCTCATCGGCTTCAACAACCATCCAATCGCCCTGCCCCAATCGAGCATTAGTGCCATAGGCGTTAATAATGCCGCCATTAATCACGGTCGGGTCGAGACCGGCCGCGTCTAATATGGCGGCAGTCAGCGAGGTGGTGGTGGTCTTGCCATGCGTGCCGGCAATGGTGATGCACGGCTTTAAGCGCATCAGTTCGGCCAGCATCTCAGCGCGGCGAACCACCGGAATATGGTTTTCACGCGCCGCAATCACTTCAGGATTATCAGCCTGCACCGCCGATGACACAGTCACGACACCCGCGCCTGCAACATTTTCTGCTGCATGGCCGACCGCAACCTCAATGCCCATATCGCGCAGACGTTGCGTATTGGCGTTATCACCCAAATCGCTGCCTTGCACCTGATAGCCCATGACATGCATCACCTCGGCAATGCCGCTCATGCCAATGCCGCCAATGCCGACAATGTGAACCCGCCCGAAAGAGCGCAAACCGCTGGGCATGGTTGTCGCCTTATCCATTGGCAACCTCCCGCGGCTTCTCAATTTGAACCGGTGTTTTTTGCGCGAGACAATCGACATAGCGAAACAACCGACCGGTAGCATCAAGCTCAGCAAATTTGCGCACCTTTTCAGACATGCGTTGCAGACGGCTTTCATTATCCATCAGCTTGCCAAGCTCATCGGCCAATAGTTGAGGGTTAATTTCGCGTTGCGCGTAAACTCTGGCACAGCCAGCGCGCGCCAGGGCCGTCACATTATGCTTCTGGTCTTGGTCCAGCGAGCCGGGCAGCGGCACGAAAATTGTCGGCACACCGAGCGCCGTCATCTCCGCCACAGTCGATGCACCGCCGCGCGCAATCATCAGATGAGCGCGCCGCATACGGCTTGGCAAATCAGTGAAGAAGTCGCGTATCTCAGAATAAATGCCCTCTTTACTATAGGCATCAAGCGTCTGGCGCATATCGGCCTGACGCGCTTGATGAACAACCCGCAGTCGGCTTTTTTTATCGCTTGGCAGAAGCGCCAGCGCTTTGGGCACAATATCGGCAAAAATACTGGCACCCTGACTGCCGCCGAAAATCAGCAATTCGAATGCGCGGCTGCTTGCCAAATAGCGATAGCCGCCCTCAGCCGCTTTCAATACGGCGGGGCGCAGTGGATTGCCCGTGCGCCGCATTTTTGTGGTCGCAGAGGCCGGCATGTTTGCCGTGTCATTATAGCTGGTGGCGACAAAACTTCCCAAATTGGCGGCCAGCTTATTGACCCGCCCGAGCACCGCATTTTGCTCATGCACCAGCACGGCGCGCCGCAGTAATAATCCGGCCAATACCGGGCCGAAAGACGGATAACCGCCAAAGCCGACAACGACTTTCGGGCGCAAGCGCACCATTAAAAAGAGCGAGACAAGCAGGCTCAAAAGCAGCGTAACCATACGTAACGGCAGAGCGAATAGGCCGCCGCCATAAACTGTCGCCGCCGGAATTTGATGCAATTCCATCGGCGTTAAATTGGAGACATAAGCCATGCCGCGTTTGTCGGTGACAAGATGCACCTCATAGCCGGCGGCTTTGAGCTGTTCAGCCACCGCACCGGCGGGGAACACATGCCCCCCCGTGCCGCCCGCAGCGAGCAGGATTTTATCTCCCGCTTTCAGGTTATTTTTCATATCCGCATTCATGAGCGACCCCCAAAAGCTATCGGAAGCCCTGTCGTCG
>FZLQ01000140.1 GCA_900197605.1 Phyllobacteriaceae bacterium Water-Bin73 | reverse complement strand
GGCTTGGCGCAAGCCTTGTTGAATGTGCCGGGCGTAGTTGAGCATGGGCTGTTTCTGGGCTATGCGACAGCCGCCATTTTGGCCGGCACGGACGGGCTTGAGGAAGTGGGTTCTCTATGAACTTTGATTATGATCTTTTTGTTATAGGCGCGGGCAGCGGCGGGGTGCGCGCCGCCCGAATGAGCGCGTCGCATGGCGCGAAAGTGGCGGTGGCTGAAGAATATCGCGTCGGCGGCACCTGCGTCATTCGCGGTTGCGTGCCGAAAAAACTATTTGTCTATGCCAGCCATTTTGCTGAGGAATTTGAAGATGCGGCGGGGTTTGGCTGGACAGTCGCCGACGCCAAATTTGACTGGGCAACATTGGTCAAAAACAAAGATGCCGAGATTGATCGGCTGAACAGCATTTACATTAAAAACCTTAAAGCCTCCGGCGTTGAGATTCTCGAAGGTCGCGCGACCGTAAAAGACGCGCATACGGTCTCTTTGGGTGGGCGCGACATCACCGCCAAATATATTTTGGTGGCGGTCGGTGCAACGCCTTTCATGCCGCAAATTGACGGCATTGAGCATGCGATTAGCTCTAATGAGGCGTTTCATATTGAGACGCTGCCGCAAGATATTATCGTTGTCGGCGGCGGTTATATTGCGGTTGAGTTTGCCGGTATTTTTAACGGGCTGGGCGTCAACACCACGCTGGTTTATCGCGGAGAGCAGATTTTGCGGGGCTTCGATAATGAAGTGCGCGACCACCTCGCTGCCGAGATGACGGTGAAGGGTGTCAGCATTAAAACCGAGAGCGATATTGCCGCCATTGCCAAAACGACGACGGGTTTCACCGTCACCTATCAAGATGGCAGCACGCAAGAGACCGGCTTGGTGATGTATGCGACCGGACGCGTGCCGATGACACAAGCATTGGGGCTGGAAAATGCCGGTGTCGCATTGGGCAAGAAGGGCGAAGTCAAAGTCGATGCGCGCTCGAAAACAAATATCGACAGCATTTACGCAGTCGGCGACGTGACCGAGCGGGCGCAGCTCACGCCCGTCGCCATTCGCGAGGGCGCGGCTTTTGCCGAGACGGTGTTCAATGACAATCCGCAAGAGGTTGACCATTCCATCATTCCCACCGCCGTGTTTTCGCAGCCGCCCATTGGCACGGTTGGCATGGGCGAAGAAGAAGCCGGTGCGGCCGGCCATGAGATAGATGTTTACGCCGCCAGTTTTCGGCCGATGAAAAACACGCTGTCCGGCAATCCGGAAAAAACGCTGATGAAACTGATTGTCGATAGGGCCGATGATAAAGTGCTGGGCTTGCATATTGTCGGGCCCGATAGCGGCGAGATGATACAAGCTTTTGGCGTCGCCATTACAATGGGCGCGACCAAAGCGCAGTTCGATGCGACCATTGCCGTGCATCCCACGGCGGCGGAAGAGTTGGTGACCTTTAAGCAACCCCGCCAGAAGGGGACGTAATGGTGCGGCGACAGGCAGAACGGGCGCAAAAAGCGGCCACCAAAGCGGCGGGCAAAGCCGCCCGCAAGGTTGTCGATAAGGCGCGTAATGTTGACTTGTCCAAAGTCGATTTGTCGAAAGTTGACCCGCGCAATATTGACCTCAAAAATGTTGAGCTTCCGCGTTTTGATTGGGAGCGGGGGCGTTTTGT
>FZLQ01000032.1 GCA_900197605.1 Phyllobacteriaceae bacterium Water-Bin73 | reverse complement strand
ATCCAGAACTTGCCATTGCACCTTATCGAGAACCGCAAATTCATTAGGCGCATTGACTACATTCGGGTCATCGACTGGCAGATAAAGCCCGCTGGCCATCAACAGGCTTTCGTCAAACCCCTGATCAATCGGCCTAAAGGAAGTGTCGCGGCCCAAATGCCATTTGCCGATATGTAAAGTCCGATAGCCTCTGGCTTGCAATTCTTCGGCCAGCGTAATTTCCTGGGTCGGCAGGCCGCGCTGCCTAAACGGCAGATGGGCACCGGCAGCATCATCTTGCTCGAAAAATTCAAACTTACGCGGCATCGGGTCAAGCTGCGTCAATTGCTTCAAAATCGGCGAAAAGCCATCAGGCGTCGGGGTAAATTCAAACCCGAAACGCGTCGAATAGCGTCCGGTCAAAAGCATGGCGCGTGAGGTTGAACAAACCGCGCTGCCCGCATAGCCATTACCAAATTCAACACCCTCTGCCGCCAGACGATCAATATGTGGCGTCTCGATTAACCCCGCGCCATGATAGCTGACATCGTTAAAGCCCATGTCATCGAGCAGGATAACAATAATATTTGGGGGACGTTGGCCGGTGCCTTGCCATAGGCCACCCGTTTGCCAGCGCACGGCCCGATTGGGGGCGACCGAATTACCCATTTTGCTGGCAAAGCCGATGGCCGATATGATTAAAGAGGTGCGATTGACATAGGCCAGCGACAAAGCCGTGAACACAAATAGGGCGGCCAGTAAAAGAATTTGCGCCCGCCGCGACATGGTTGCCAATTTTTTCATCTGTTCACTCACTTTTTTTTGATACGAACCGATTATATAAAATTGACATCATTAATGTCAATTTATAACCTATCGCCAACTTTGATAGAAAACGCCGTTCCGGTTTGAGGATTGAAAATGACAGACAAATTTAAGTTCTATTCTTGGAGCGTCTCACTTTATTCGGGCAAGGCGCGCGCCTATCTCATCAAACAGCATATTGATTTTGACGATATTTCGCCGGCCGAGCCGCATTATGACGCGGTCATTCGACCGGCGATTGGGCGCTGGATTATTCCGGTGATGGAAACCCCCAATGATGAGATTGTGCAAGACGGGGTTGATATTATTGACTGGTTTGAAAGCCGCGATATGGCGCGCCTGCCGGCTTACCCGCAAACGCCGCGCCATCTCATCGCCTCCTTGATTATGGAATTTTTTGGCGGCGAGGGTCTGCTGCGCCCGGCCATGCATTATCGTTGGAATTTCGACGAAGATAATCTCGACTTTATATTGCAACAATTCGGCCTGTTTGCCATGCCGCAACTGGCCCCGGAAGAACGCCGTGATATGGCGTTGCACGCCTCGGGCCGCATGCGCAAAGCGGCGGTGATGTTTGGTGTGACGCCGGACACCATGCCGCATATTGAGGCGGCTTTTGAAGAGACAATGGCCGAATTTGATGCCCATTTCGCAGCCCAGCCTTATCTGTTGGGCGGCGCGCCGACAATTGGCGATTACGGTTTATTCGCCGCGCTTTATGCCCATTTGGGGCGCGACCCGCACCCGCTGGCGATGATGCAAAACCGCGCCCAAATGTTATTCCGCTGGACGGAACGCATGCGCAATCCGTCTTCCGATATGGTGGAATTTATCGGTCGCGATGAAAGCCTATTGGGCGATGATCATGTGCCGGAAACGCTGAAGACGCTGCTGCGCCGCGTCGCCTCTGATTATCTGCCTGAAATTGAGGCGATGATTGCCATGTCGAATGATTGGCTCGCAGAAAACCAACCCGCCCCCGATGAGGTTGTTGGCGGCGAGAGTTTGGGCCGTGGCATTGGCATGTGCCAATTTGAATGGCGCGGCGAAACCCTGTCAGTCGTCGTCATGCCCTATCGCATTTTCATGCTGCAACGTATTCAAGACGCCTATGACGCGCTCGACAATACCGGACGGGCTGAGGTTGATGCGCTATTGGACGAGACCGGTTTGCACCGCCTCATCACGACGCGCTGTCATCGCCGTGTCGAACGCAAGAACCATCGCGAGGTTTGGGTTTAACCTCACCGCGTCAAGCGGCTAGCCGATTTCCCTCAGAAAATCCAATAAGGCCGCGCCATAAGCGTCCGGAATATCCTCGACCAGAAAATGACTGCCGCCTTTGAGAATGACCGGCGCCCGTTTGGCCGCGCCTTTAATAAAGGGACGCACGGATTTGTGCCCATCGGGCGCGACAATATCTTTGTCTGAGAAAAGGCATAAAAACGGCTTGTCGAATGAAGCCAGTTTTTGTCGGGCGCGAAAATTATCAGCCAGCATGGGATTGTCAAACCGTGTCGGCAGCATTTGCGTGAATTGCCGATTACCGGTCAGATAGCGAAAATTCGGATAGGGCGCGGCATAAGCCACCACCACATTCTTGGCCAGCTTGGTTCGACAAATCGCGGCCAGCATATGCCAATGTCGCCAAAACGGATTAAAGCGCACAAAAAGCTGAAATTTACGCAGCAAGCCCGCCCCCGGCATCGCCATTTGGGTTATCGCCGCGCGCGGGTCGCGCACCGGCAAGCCGGTATTGGAAAGGGTAATGCTGGCAAGGCGGTCTTGCGCGTCGGCCGCCACACGCAGGCCGATGATGCCGCCCCAATCATGCAGCACCAAATGCACACCATTTAAATCGAGCTTGTCGAACAGCGCTTGGCGCACCCATTTTTCATGCCGCGCAATCGTATAATCGCTCATTTTTGTCGGCTTATCCGACCGCCCCATGCCGATTAAATCAATGGCAATGGCGCGATAACCCGCATCCCCCAATTGACGCATTATTTTGCGCCACATAAATGACCATGTCGGATTGCCATGTATCATCACCACAGGCTGACCATCGGCGGGCCCGGCTTCGATATAATGCATATCCAGCATGCCGCCTTCATCATCATCAAGCGTCAGATAATGCGGCTCAAAATCATAATCCGGAAGATTGGCGAAATATTTATCGGGGGTTTTGCGAATTTTCATAAAGCCAAATTAGCCCATGCGCCGCCAATGCGCAATAAATTTGGCAGTATAGGTGCCAATATCTTCCAGGCCGTGCGGCAGCGGCGCGCTGACATATGATGACGGTTTTTGTTTGACCATCAAACTATATTTTTGTAGTCTACTTCGGATTTATTAACCTATAGCTAAATAATTATTTGATTATTTAATTGAATAAGTTGTGTTTGGGAGAAAGACTTTGTTTAAAAAACACCTGCTAACCAGTGCATCCGCCATTACTTTATCAGCCGCCGTCACCTTACCGGCCATGGCGCAGGGCGCGATTGACGAAATTGTCGTCACCGCGCGGAAAAAATCAGAAAGCCTGCAAGATGTGCCTGTCGCCGTCAGCGCGCTTGGCGAAAAACAGCTTGATGAATTAGGCGTTGATGTCTTCACCGATTACCTGGTGCAAATGCCAGGCATCACGGCCGGTGGCTCCGGCCCCGGGCAAAACACGATCTACATTCGCGGCGTTGCCTCGACCACACCCAATTTGACGACCGCCGGTGTTGCCGGTCTGGCACCCAATGTGGCGCTCTATCTCGACGAGCAGCCTTTGACCCAGCCAGGTCGTAATCTTGATGTTTATGCGGTTGATATGGAGCGCGTCGAAGTGCTGTCTGGCCCACAAGGCACATTGTTCGGCGCCAGTTCGCAAGCCGGTGTTGTGCGCCTGATTACCAATAAGCCGGTGATTGGCGAATATTCCAATCAAGGCCGCTTTGAAGCTTCTTTCACACCTGAGGGCGACCCAAGCTCGAAAGTCGAGCTGGTTACCAACTTCCCAGTCAATAACCGTTTCGCTTTGCGGACCGTTGTTTATGCTGACCAACAAGGCGGCTATATTGATAATGTCGCCTCTACTGATGAAGTGTCGATGAAAGACTCGGCGCGTTTCCGTTACGGTAACGATACAGACGGCACGGTTCGCAGCAATGGTGTGCGCGTCATGACCGTAAGAAACGGTTTCCAGGGCGTGCAAGGCGGTGTGGATTTAACTGGTGTGACCGCGCCCTTCGCCGATAATACCGATATTGCCAGCGACGATATTAACGAGACTGATTACAGCGGTGTTCGTATCAGCGGTAAATATGAAGCCGAAAATGGCGTCAATGTTTTGGTGTCCGTCACATCACAAAAACTGGAGGCTGATGGTGTGTTTTTCGACGACCCGTCAAAAGGCGATTATAATATTTCGCGCTTCCAAAACGACACCATGACCGATGAATTCACCAATGTGAATTGGACATTTGAAGGCGAGCTTGGCGGATTGCAAGCGATTTATACCGGCGCATTGACCGAACGCGAAACCGACCAACTGGTTGACTATACCGACTATGTTTTTGTCGGTCAGTATCTGCCGCATTATGTCTGCGACACATCGGTTTCATACCCGAATGCTGCAATCAATGCCTCGGATGGTTTAGCGGATTATACCACAACAGGAACACCTACAGGTGATTGTGGTACGCCGGAGAGCGCAGTCACTGCTTATAATGACCTGACCAATCAATCGCATGAAATTCGTTTTTCCGGAGCCATTACCGATACGGTTGATGCCACTTTTGGTGTCTTCATGTCTGAGTTGGAATTAAAGGAACGCAATGACTTCGTTTATTACGGCGCGACATCAAAGGCTTATTTCCCCAACCTGCTTTCATCTGTGCCGACTTCTGGCATTAGCCGCACGGGAGCATGGCCTGCCAATACAATCTTCCGCAATGACATCACCCGTACCGATGATCAATTGGGCGTCTTTGGCGAAGCCAATTTCGATATTGTGCCGGATTTATGGACCGTGACATTAGGCGCACGTTATTACGATGTTGAAACCGATTTGACGGGTGCGGCAACTCCGGGTTTTGGCGGAAAGGATAATGACACATCGAATAGTACGACACCATCAGCGTTCGCGCCAACCTCACACAATCTGACGGAGAAATTCTCGGTCGCAGGCGATGCGGGTATCGACAAGGCCGAAGCCGATGGAACGATTGTCAAACTGGGTCTGTCTTACACGCCTGATGCCAATAAGCTGTATTTCGCCACTTATTCGGAAGGGTTCCGCCCCGGTATTTTGAACCGCCCAGGTGGCGCAAGCCCTGACAATAGTGATTATGCAGTGCCGTTTGGCGTTGATACTGATGAAATGAAAAACTACGAATTCGGTTGGAAAATAACGTCCGATGATCGTCGCCTGCGATTCAATGGCAGCGCGTTTTTCGTGCAAATTGAAAAAATGCAAACGACGATTTTTGACCCGTCCATCGCCAATTTGTTTTTCTCTGAAAATGCGGCCGATGCCGAGGTTATGGGCGTTGAAGGCGATATTACCTATATCCCCGAAAATATGAGCAATCTGACACTGACCGGCGCCTTCTCGCTGCTGGACACGGAAGTCACCAAAGTTCTGGTGCCTACCGAAGATGTTGATGAAGGCGCGTCTCTGGCCTATGCACCGGAAATGCAATTCAATATCCGGGCCCGTTATGAATGGGATTTCGGCGGCGGTCTGATGGCGCATGTGATGCCATCTATCGTCTATACAGATGAGCAATATAGCGACATCATTAAAATCAACCGCGATAAGATTGACAGTTACACCATGGTGAATATCTCAGCCGGTGTGAGCGCTGATAATTGGTCGGGTGAAATTTATGTCGATAATGCAACCGATGAATATGCCGAACTGGCACGCAATTACGTCAATGATGTTGAGCGTGTCACACCGGCGCGCCCGCTAACCATTGGCGTGCGCTTTGCGCGCGATTTCTAAACCGAACAAAGGTTTGATATGAGCCGAGCACAGGTTCAAGAATTGATGGAAGCGGGGGATTTTTCCTCCGCTTCCGCTATTTTGGCAACCCAATTGGCCAATGTGCAACAATCGGGTGGCGACCAAAACACCAAGCGCAATGAAGCCAAAGCCGAAAGGCTGGAAACACTTTACCTCAGTGCCGTATGCGCGCGCTACCAAGATGATTTGAAAGCGGCCCGCGCCTTTGTGCAGCAAGTTTTTGACATTGAGCCGTTTCTGGGCCGCGCCTTTTTGGAAGAGGCGCATATTTGCCGTGCCGAAAACCGTGTCCGCGAGGCGTTGAGCAATTACCAACGCGCCGGTGAAGCCAATCCGGCAATTTTGGCCGCGTGGCGCGAACAGATAAAAATTCTCGAGGCCAGCGACCAAAAGGCTATGGCCGGACATGCGCGCTCCGAATTGGCTTATTATGAAGCCCTGCCTCCTGAGGTTTTGCGCGCCCATCATTTATTGAATGAAGGGCGATTGGCAAAAGCCGAAAAACAGATAAAGCAATTTTTGCTCCACCATCCGACCCAAACCGATGCCATGCGTTTGCTGGCAGATATTTCGGCGCGTGTCGGGGCTTATGAAGATGCCGAATATTTGCTGGAAAATGCCATGCAGCGCACGCCCGATAATCCGCGCTTGATGAAGGATTATATGCTGATTATGCGAAAGCAGCAGAAATTCGCTCAGTCAGCCGAGATGTGCCGTCGCATGTTGGCATTAGCGCCGGATAATGCGGGCTTTCTGTTTCAGAAAGCCATTGAAGATATGCAGCATGGCGACAATGCGACGGCGATTGAAACGGTGAATGAGCTGCTGGTGCGCGAGCCGCATAATCCGGGGTTTTTGATTTTGCGCGGCCATATTGAAAAGGCGCTCGGTCATCACGACGACGCTGTGCGGGCTTATCAGGCAGCCTTGTCTGTGCGCAATGATAATGGGCAGGCTTTTTATGCACTGGCCAATCTCAAAACCTATGATTTTTCCAATGACGAGATTGTCGTCATGAAAGCGCTATTGGACGATGGGCGTTGCTCACTGGATGACCGCGCCAATATACAATTCGCTTTGGCAGCGGCTTATGAAAAACGCCAAGAGAGCGATGCCGCCTTCTCCCATTATGCAGAAGGCAATCGCATCAAAAAGGCCCAAAGCCGCTACACCGCCGCCGCCATTCGTGACGAGTTTGAGCGGCAGAAAGAATTCTGCACCAAAGAATTATTCGCCGCCCAAAGCGGCAAAGGCCATGATGCGCCCGACCCGATTTTTATCGTCGGCTTGCCCCGTGCCGGTTCAACCCTGATTGAGCAAATTCTCGCCTCGCACAGTCAAATTGACGGCACGCTGGAACTGCCCAATATTTTGAGCCTGAGCCATAAGCTGCGCGGCCGCAACAGCGCCGATGAAAGTGCTTATCCGGGCGTGCTGCATAGGCTCGATGGCGATGCGCTGGCGGATTATGGCCGCGCCTTTATTGAGGATACGCGACTGCACCGCGCGGGCGCGCCGTTTTTCACCGATAAAATGCCGAATAATTTCCGCCATATCGGCCTCATTCATTTAATTCTGCCCAATGCCAAAATTATTGATTCGCGGCGCGATCCGATGGATTGCTGCTTTTCTGGCTTTAAGCAATTATTCGCACAAGGCCAAGAATTTACCTATGGGCTTGAAGAAGTCGGGCAATATTATGCCGATTATGTGTCGCTGATGACGCATTGGCACGACGTGCTGCCCGGCAAGATTTTGCATGTGCAACATGAAGATGTGCTTGATGATTTGGAAGGCCAAGTGCGCCGCATGCTGGATTATCTGGACCTGCCCTTTGAGCAAGCCTGTCTGGATTTTCATAATACGCAACGCGCCGTGCGCACCGCCAGTTCGGCGCAAGTGCGCCAACCGCTCAACCGCAAAGGTGTCGGCGCGTGGCGGCCTTTCGAGGCCTATCTCGACCCGCTAAAGCAAGCATTGGGCCCGCATTATCGCCCCGATGCCGAGACCCATAAAACAGAAGGAAATTAAGGTGACGAAAACAGATATTGATTATCACCCGGGCCAAGACAATAAGCGCGTCTCAGGGTTTGACGTCCACCATCCGGTATTTGCCATCAGCGCCGCGCTCGCCGTGCTGGTCTCGACCATTGTGTTGGCCATGCCCGGCCCCGCATCGGCCTTTTTGCTCGATTTGCGCAATCAATTAATGAGCGGTTTTGACTGGTTTTTCTCGCTCTCGGTCAGCCTGTTTACGCTTTTCATCATTGCTTTGGGCTTTTCGCCATTGGGACGTATTCGACTGGGCGGCGCCGATGCGCGCCCGCAATTTGGCATGGTGTCGTGGATTTGCATGCTGTTTTCCGCCGGCGTCGGCATTGGCATGACCTTTTATGGAGCGGCTGAACCGCTGGCTTATTATACCGGCTGGTATGGCACCCCGTTTAATGTCGAAGCCAATTCTGCGGCGGCAGAAAATCTGGCACTGGGCGCGACCCTGTTTAATTGGGGCATTGGCCCGTGGTCAGTTTACGCGCTGGTCGGCTTGGGCATGGCTTATTTCACCCTTAATCAGGGTCTGCCAATGGCCCCGCGCAGCGTGCTTTATCCGGTTTTCGGCAATCGCGCTTGGGGCTGGCCGGGCCATATTGTTGACCTGCTGGCGATATTGGCGACGGTGTTCGGCCTGGCGACATCCCTGGGATTGGGGGCGCGCCAAGCCGCTTCCGGCCTCAGCTTTTTATTCGGCATAGAGGCCGGCCTGCCGACCCAAATCGGCTTTATTCTCATCATCGCATTGGTCACCGTCGCCTCCGTGGTGCGCGGCCTCGATCGCGGTATTCGCATTTTATCGAATTTCACCATGGCACTGGCGGCCGTGCTGTTGGTTTATATATTAATCACCGGCCCGACCGGTGCGATTTTACGCAGCTATGGCGACGCGCTGGCGCAATATGCCGGGGCTTATTTGCCGCTGAGTAATTTCATGGGCCGCGATGACACGACCTATTTTCATGGCTGGACGATTTTTTATTGGGCTTGGTGGATTAGCTGGTCGCCTTTTGTCGGTTTGTTTTTGGCGCGGATTTCACGCGGCCGCACCATTCGCGAATTTATTTTAGTGACGCTGCTCGCGCCGCTGGCCATTGCAACGATTTGGTTTTCATCATTCGGCACAGCCGCCATTTATCAGGCCAAAAACAATATTGGCGCGCTGTCGGGCGGCATTGGCGATGTCTCAATCGTATTGTTTCAGCTTTTTGAAACCCTGCCTTTGGGCGCATTGGCCAGCCTTATCGGCCTGTTATTGCTGGTGGTGTTTTTTGTCACCTCATCAGATAGCGGCGCCTTGGTTATCGACAGCGTCGCCGCCGGTGGCAAAACCGAAACCCCACTCATACAACGGGTTTTCTGGGCTTGCATCATCTCGCTATTTGCCGTGGTCTTGCTGGTCGGGGGTGGTGCCAAAGCATTGGACAGTCTGCAAGCCTGGACCTTAACGGCGGCTCTGCCGTTTACTTTTGTTTTATTCATCACCGCCATTTCGCTTGTAAAGTCATTATGGCGGGAGCATAAAATATCTCAAGACGCACTTTAGATAAATGCCTGTTGCGGGCTAGGGTTTAGAAGAAATGTCGCAAAAGACTGATGATGCACTGATTGCGCTTCGCCAAATATCGCGGGCCACCTCATCGGGGTCGCGCAAATTGGCGAAGGCCTCGGCGATTTCAGTGTCGCAGCTCATCGCATTGCAGGAGATTAAGCGCGCCGACACCCTCAGCCCGTCGCGCTTGGCCGAGAGCATGTCATTATCGCGCGGCACCATAACCATTTTGATGCGCAAGCTCGAAGCCCGCGGACTGGTGATGCGCGCGCCCGATGCCAGCGATAAAAGACGGCATTTTTTCTCGCTGACCCCGATGGGGGAAACCGTGCTGGACGATGCGCCGGAAATGCTGCACGAGAAATTTACCGCCTCATTCGGGGCTTTGCCGGCTTGGGAACAATCAATGATTACCGCCGCTTTGGAACGGGTCGCGGCGCTGATTGATGCCGATGAATTGGACGCAGCGCCAATTCTCGACACGGGCGAGATTTCCTAACCGGCTAATGGCAAACGGACCAGTCTTGAAATCTTGCTCTTGACGTTCAACCTGCGAGCTGCAAGCATTTGCAGAAGCAAACATAATTGATTGGGAGCGACCCGATGTATTCATATAAGCCGAAAACGGTAGAGAAAATCGTCATTCGTGATTTCAATTTCGATTTCCCCGACGATACCGATCCGATTTGGATTCCCGGTCAACGGGTGCGCAGCCACATGTTTAACGGCTTATCGCTGACCATGCCCTATCTCGAACCGTTTTTGGTCAAGACCGGTCGCGAAACTGCCCAGCATGTCGATAGCGAAGAATTGCTGGAAGATATTCGCAGTTTTTGTGGGCAAGAAAGCCAGCATTATAAATGCCATCGCCGCCTGAATGATGTGCTGCGCGCCAATGGCTATCCCGAATTTGAGGCGTCTGAGGCCTATATGGACCGGGCTTGGAAAAACCTGTCGCGCGCCAGCCTTGAAAAACGGCTGGCTTATTCGGCGGGTTTTGAGACCATGACCAATGGCTTTACCCGTTGGCTCATCAAAAAACGCAAGTCCCTGTTTCAAAATGCCGACCCGCATATCGCTTCGTTTTGGATTGTGCATATGATTGAGGAAACCGAGCACAAAACCGTCGCGCTGGATTGCTATATGGCCTATTCGGGCCGCTATTTGCCGCGCTTCCTCGGTGTGTTTCACGGCTCATTTCATGTGGTCGGCCACGGGCTGCGCGCCATGATGGTGGCGCTTAAAAAAGACGGTGTCTTGCATAAGCCCTCAACTTGGTGGGAATTGACGCGCGAAATGGCGTCCATGATTTATAATGTCGGGCCGTTTTTGCTGCGCGCCTTGCTGCCCTGGCATGATGCCCGCAGTGAAAAGGACCCGGCCTATATGCAAATGTGGGTCAAAGGCTATGAAGGCATGCCGGCCGGTCAAAAGATTCCGCTGATTGATACACAACATCCGGATATGCCGGTGCCGTTTCGCGGTGCCGCCACGGATGAGGCATTTGGCGCGCGCCAAGCCGCTGAATAATTTTTCCGGTCGATAGATACAGACCACAAATGTCGGGGGGACATGATGGATAGATTTCAAAAATTAATGATTGCGCACGGGTTCCTCGTGACCATGGTCGGCCTGCTGGCCGGTTTCATGCTGATGTTCAAAATGCTCGGCGGTCTCGAATATTGGCCGGGCACTTTCATGGAAATAAGCGTCTATGGCACGGTAGAAGGTTGGGTGCGCGCCCACTCCGGTGGTGTCACCAATGGCATGTTAACCATTATTGTAGCTTTGGCCTTACCGAAGCTTGAGCTCTCCGAGCGCATGACCGCGTTTTTCGCTTGGGGTCTGATTTACTGCGCCTGGACGTTTACCGCCTTTTACTGGATCGGTAATCGTTCCGGCAATCGCGCGCTTTCGGTTGGCGATAATGTTTTTGGTTCTGCCGATTGGTTGAGCGTTATTGGATGTATGCCCGGCCTGCCAAGCGTTTTTATCGGGCCGATTGTTCTGTATATCGGTGCGCGCGCGGCCTTCAAAGCCATCGCCAAAAGCTGACGATAATCGCCGCACCGCCCTCGATGGGCGGCTAGGCGAAATCGTGGTTTTTCAACGGCAGCGACCGGATACGTTTTCCGGTAAGCGCAAATAGCGCATTGGTCACCGCCGGTGCAGCTGGTGGCGTGCTGGGTTCGCCCGCGCCGCCAAGCGTGGCGCCTGAGCGGATAATATCGACATCGATTTTGGGGGCGGTGGCGAGGCGCAGCACTTCATAATCAGGGAAATTTTCCTGCTGGACTTGGCCGTTCTCAAGCGTGATTTCGCCATAAAGGGCCGCCGTCAGACCGTAAATAATGCCGCTTTCCATTTGCGCGATAAAACCGTCCGGATTAACGACATCGCCGGGATCGGCGGCGCACCAGACATGATGCACACGCGTCTCGCCATCTTCTATCGAAACCTCGGCAATTTGCCCGACCACTGTGCCGAAGCTCTCGCGCAGGGCGACCCCTAAGGCGCGGCCTTGCGGCAAGGGGCGACCCCAATCGGCCATTTGTGCAACCTTATTAAGCACCTCCAAATGGCGCGGATTATCGGCCAATAGAGCGCGGCGATAAGCGACCGGATCTTGACCCGCCGCATGCGCCAGCTCATCCATAAAGCTCTCAATATAAAAGCCGTGCTGCGAGGACGCCACAGAACGCCACACGCCATAAGGCACATGCGTGTCAACCTCGGAGACGCGAATATATTGGTTTTCGATGGCGTAAGGAATGTGCACGGCGGCGCTTTCCTCATCCCTGATATAATGATTTTCCCAGCTTGTCGGCGCGCCTTTTTCATCGAGCTTGGCCTTAAAGCGGCTAATGCTGGCCGGACGATAAGCACCTTGCTGCATATCCTCCTCGCGGCTCCACATCACCTTGACCGGATAATCGACTTGCGCGGCAATCAACACAGCGCGCTCAATATAATCCATCAACACACCGCTGCGCCGACCGAAACTGCCGCCCAGCATAAGCGGGTGCACGGTCACATCGTCAGCCGATATGCCCAAAACTTTGGCGGCATGGCCGCGACAGGCCAGCGGGTCTTGCGCGCCGACCCAAATTTCGCATTTGCCGTCTTTAACATGCGCCGTGCAATTCATTGGCTCCATCGCCGCATGGTCGAGATAAGGCACTTTATAATCAGCCTCTAGGGCTCTGGCCCCGTCAATTGACACATCGCCCTGTACAATATTGGTCTTGCCATCATCGGCATCAAGCGCGGCGCGGAAGCGGGTGAATATCGTCTCTGAGGACACATCGCCATGCCCGGCAGCATCAAAGCTGACAGATAAATCAGCCAGCGCCGAACTGGCGCGCCAATAATTGTCGGCAATCACCGCAACCGCATCTTTTATTTGCACCACATCCTCAATGCCACGGCGTCCGGCAATCGAGCTTTTATCCAATTGCGCGACATGACCGCCGAAAACCGGCGCCGCCTTCAGCACGGCGATGCGCATATTCGGCACATCGGCATCAATGCCGTAAACCGCCGCGCCCCGCACTTTATCGGGAATATCAAAACGCTGCTTAGAGGTGCCGATAATAGTGAAGTCTTTTTTGTCTTTCAGCGTCGGTGTGGCATTGGGCTCAAACGCGGCGGCGGCTTCGGCAAGCGCGCCAAAGCTGGCTTTCGCGCCGGATTTTTCATGCGTGACATGGCTGAGACGCGCGACGCAGTCATCTTCCGCGACCCCCCATTTTTCGGCGGCGGCTTTAATCAGCATTTCTTTAACGGCCGCACCGGCTGTGCGCATGCCAAACTCGCCGGTAAAGCGAATGGACGAACTGCCGCCCGTGGTCTGCACATCGAGCAATTGCGCCAGCTTATAAGACGCCCAATCAGCCGGTGGATTGAGAATGGCCGGCAGGCGTTGACCGTTGAGCAGAAAGCCTTTGCTCACCGCATCATTGGCAAACAGCTCATTGGCCGGTGCTTGTTCCATGCGCACCAAATCCCAATCGGCTTCCATTTCTTCCGCCAGCATCATCGGCAAAGCGGTATGTACGCCCTGCCCCATTTCAGAATGAGGCACAATGACCGAGACGCGATTGTCTTGCGTGATGCGCACCCAAGTCGTCAGCACAGAAGCCTCTTTGGTTTTATACTGTTTGCGAATGGTCGCGAGGCGACCCGGCGCGAAGGAGATGCCGAGCAAAATGCCGCCGCCAACAAGCCCGGTGCCGACCAGAAAATTACGTCGTGTGAGAGCTGCCATTTTATCTATCCTTTGCGGCTTTTATTGTTGGTGGCGGCCAATTCATGAATGGCTTTGCGAATGCGCGGATATGTGCCGCAACGACAAATATTGGTGATGGCTGCGTCAATATCCGCATCACTCGGTGTCGGGTTTTCGTCCAAAAGCGCGGTGACAGCCATAATCATGCCCGATTGGCAATAGCCGCATTGGGGAACTTGGTTTTCAATCCAAGCCCGCTGCACGGCATGAGTGCCCTCTGCGCCGCCCAGACCCTCAATCGTGGTGACAGAACTATCGGCGGCAGCATCAATCGGATAAGAGCATGAGCGGACGGGCTGGCCATCGACATGCACCGTGCAAGCACCGCAAGCCGCAACGCCGCAGCCGAACTTTGTGCCGGTCAGTTTCAACTCATCGCGCAAGGCCCAGAGCAAGGGCATATCGGGTTCGACATCAAGCTGATGCGGCACCCCGTTAATTGTTAGTTTTATTGTCACCAATCCTGTCTCCTAAGCCCTAATTATACCAATTTAGGCGTGCGCGACCAGCCCCTTCAAAACCTTCATATGGGTTAAAAGAACGCCGTCATGGCGACAGAAATAAAGCGTCATGAAAAGCCCCGCGCTTAATAATGCGGTGGCTTTTCACGCGGCAGGCTTTGGCCTTCCCCCGCCTTATCCTCAATCTCTTGCAAAATTTGAAACAAGGTTTTTTGTTTTCGGTCTGATTTTTCGCGCGCCTGCTGGGCCTCGTGCATTTGCTGGCTCAACTCTTCAAGCGCCAACGATTGATGCGTCAGCAATTCTTCCAATGCCGCGATGCGCCGCGCCAGATCCTCAAGCGTGTTTTTATCGCTCATGCAAACACCTCAATCTCCGGCGCGACTTCCGCTTATTTGATTTCGGTCACCATGGCATCGCGCGATTTACGCACTTTGGGCATCGCCAAAAGCCAGTCGGCGCCTTCTTCGCGATAACCCAGCGGCAATAAGACAACGGAACGCAAGCCACGCTGTTTCAGGTCGAGAATGGCGTCCACCGCATCAGGGTCAAAGCCTTCCATAGGTGTGCTGTCAACCTCTTGGTCGGCGGCGGCAAGCATGGCGAAGCCGAGGGCAATATAAGCCTGGCGCGCGGCATGGGCATAATTCACCTCAGCATCGCGCGGCACATAATTGGCTTTCAGGTTATTGTAATAATCATGAATCAGCGGCAGGTCACCGCGCGCCGTCAAATTTGCCTGCAAAACATCGTCAATACGCTCATCAGTGTAATTGTCCCATGCGGCAAATACCAAAACATGCGAGCCATCGGTAATCGGTGTTTGCCCGCCGGCGGCTTCGCCAATCTTGGCGCGCAGCTCGGGATTGGAAACGACAATCAGCTCAAATGGCTGCGTGCCGCTTGACGTCGGCGCCATGCGCACCGCCTCAATAATGGCATCAAGCTTGTCTTGCGGGACGGCTTTATCCGCAATCATTTTTTTGGTGGCATAACGCCAATTCAAAAGCTCGGTCAATGTTTTATCAGTCATGGTTCCCCGTTTCATTGTCAGTCCCGAAAAATATCGGTATATAAAAGTTACCGTAGTAGTAAAGAGAACCATGAGCCGATGCAAGAGGGCACATTCATGACCCTCAGTTACAAATTAGGAACCACAATGCTGGACAATAAACAATGCCCCGATTGTGGGCGCATCAACGAAGTTCTGTCGCGCGTCGGTGACCGCTGGAGCGTCCTCGTCGTCATCTCCCTGTCGCAATATGGCACCATGCGCTTTAATGAAATCAAACGAAATCTCGGCATTTCGCAACGCATGCTCAGCTTGACGCTAAAGGAATTGGAGCGCGATGGCCTTGTGAGCCGCACCCAATATCCAACCATTCCGCCTAAGGTGGAATATGAACTTACCACAATGGGTGAATCATTTCGCGAACCGGTCACGGCTCTCGGCAATTGGGCGTTGGAACATCGCGCAAAAATTGACGCGGCGCGGCAGGCTTATGACGGCGCTGCTTGATGACGTAAAGCGTGAAACGCTATCTTGAAACTTGGGAGTGGCGCACCCGAGAGGATTCGAACCTCTGACCTCTGCCTTCGGAGGGCTGAGGGCGATCATGTAACCTATAGTGACAGGTCATTACAGCGGTCTTTTAAAAAAAGTTGACGAAAAGTAGACCTAAATTACTTCGACTTGACTTAAAGCGGAGACAAGAGCAATATACCCCCCATGGGTATACGATTTCTATTTCTGCTTTTTCTTCTGCCGCAGTCTCTGCAAGCGCGTCCCGTATCATATTCAGGCGGCTCTACCTTTATGGTTTTCTCAGATAAGATGAGAGACGCCGCTTATTACCATTATTCCCCCAGTTACGAATATTCGCTAGGCATAGAGCTCGTTGACGAAAAGCAGGCGATGAAAAATCACGCAAATTTTCGTTACACATATCTGTTAAACAGAAAAAACACCCAGAATTCGCAACGAAATCTCTACTTTCAATCGAGCTTGAGTGCTGGTGGAAACGATGAATATTCATATGGCTTTTTGGGAGATTGGGAAACGCGGAGATATTTCATTGGCTTTGGAGCGCAGGAATTGAAATCTAATTTACGCGATTACGAAAAGCAATTTGTCCAGATCGGTTTCGCCCCCTATCTCGGTGATTATGGCGATCTGCACAGCTGGCTGATGATTAAATCAAAACATGATAGCCGAACAGATAAATGGAACACCTATCCGACCATTAAATTTTTTAAAGGCGACTATTTACTGGAATTTGGCGTCGATGAAAATGACGAACCAGATATTCACTTTATGATTAGATTCTAGGAGTAACAAATGCGGTATTTATTATTTTCAATCCTTATTTTCCCCTCATTGGCGCTTGCTGAAAAAAATATTCATGGAGATCATGCGGACCACAATGCGCAACATGGTCATGAAGGTCATGTTGCCATGGACTATGTGGGCGGGACTTCTTCGGAACTAGATGTCCCGCGATTTGATGAATTTGTATCTGATCAAAAAGGTAATCAAATCGCGGTTGTAAGCGTTTCCGGCATGGTTTGCGATTTTTGCGCGCGCGGAATTGAAAAAACCTTTCAAAAAGACGCAGGCTTTAAAAAGATCGACGTTGACCTGGATACTGGAAAGGTGCTGATAGCTTATGCACCTAGCACTGAGATAATTAATGAAGAAATCGAGAAGAAAATTCTTTCAAACGGGCAAACCGTCACTGACATTCAGATATTGACTGCGCAATAGCCAACAGCTCGAGGTTTCAACAATGAATGACAAAACGGCAAACTTTTTTAGTCTTTTTGCGTCCTCATCGACTCTCATATGCTGCGCCCTGCCGGCGGTGTTTGTTTTACTTGGGGCAGGTGCAAGCTTTGCAAGCCTTTTAAGCGCTTTTCCTTTCTTGATTATTCTCTCCCAATATAAATTGGCAATCACAGCCGCAGCATTTTCTATGATTGTCGTTGCTGGTTACGTGAATTACAAAACTTACTACATGCCATGTCCGGTTGACCCTGGGGCTGGGCGGGCATGCATGCAAACGCGCAGGAATTCGCGCTTGCTTTACTATGTTTCTGTCGCAATTTTCTGTTTCGCCACAATTTTTACGTATATTATTCCGAGGCTTTTTTAGATGCACAAACACCCAAGCCATAGCTCACAAATAAACCGACTAAAACGTGCGGAGGGACAGCTCCGTGGCGTAGTGCGGCTCATTGACGAAGGAAAGTACTGTATCGACATTCTTAATCAACTTAAGGCTGTGCAAAAGGCATTAGCCTCTGTAGAGGCAAACATATTGGAAACCCATATAGAAAATTGCGTTGCACAGGCTATTTCAGGTCCCGGTGAAGCGCAGCAAAAAATAGCTGAATTAACCAAAATCATTAAAAGATAAAATCAAACCTAGGCTATTGAAATGATTGGCGCACCCGAGAGGATTCGAACCTCTGACCTCTGCCTTCGGAGGGCAGCGCTCTATCCAGCTGAGCTACGGGTGCAACAATAAACGACGGATTGGTCTACCAATGCCTAGAAGCTCGGGTACAATACATCGCAAAGATAATCAAACATAAAGTGAAAATCATTCTCAGTGATTAACAGACACCTCCCAAACAGCCCGAAACCACTAACGCTTAGACCAACATCAATTATTTGAAACCCTTCAAATTTTCTTAAATGGCGCCGTAAAACACGTTCGTGAATTAGAACGCGATACATTGCGCGTAACAGACCAAGGCAAGCTCAATTTGCTTTTTCAAGGATATCTACAACAAAGGACACAACATCATCAGAATGCGTTTCGACATCGATATCATTCCATTTGCCCAGAATTCTCCTGTTGTGATCAATTAAAAACGTAACGCGCAAAGGATATTGTTCATCTGGCGGTGGGCGTTTTAGGAGGTTCAGCTTGCCGCATAATGCTGCGCCTTCATCGTAGAGCAAATGGAACGGAATATTCTCATCCAATCTAAACTTATCATGCGCGGAAATCGTATCGGGTGAGACACCAACAATGTCCAAACCTAAATCTGCCAAAGTTTCATAAACGATAGAAAATCCCTTTGCTTGAATCGTACAACCTTCAGTGCCGTCGGCTGGATAAAAATAAAGGATGGTATTTCTAGACAAATTGCTTGTTGAATAAAGCTCACCTGAAGTTGATTGAAGTTCAAATTCGGGGATTTTGTCACCAATATCGAAACCGTTTTGAACCGCTTCCACTTGCAATCCAGCAATAGTCTTGGACCGCGTTTCCTGTGGCTTTTCCTGCGCCTTCGACATGGCATCCTGATCCGGTTTTGACAGATCATCCATGCTTGATGTTGCCTCTAAGGTTTTCCAAAAAAACACAAACTTCCCTCCATATTGAGGGGGAACAACTGACAGCAATTCCCAGCCATCCTGCCCCATTTGGTTCATATGATCATTCAAACGAGTTTCTTTAACATCAAAATTTTGAGAGGTTGTTTTATAAAGCCAACGCATCCTTCTGTCCTTCACTCAAATTAACAGTCACTGCCCCAAATTATAGGAATGCCCAATAGGCCGTCAAAACCTACGGGAACACGGGAACACGGGAACACGGGAACACGGGAACACGGGAACACGGGAA
>FZLQ01000038.1 GCA_900197605.1 Phyllobacteriaceae bacterium Water-Bin73 | reverse complement strand
ATATCAACCGGACTGATGGCTTTTTTCCTGACGCTTGGCACTTTCGTGTCTGCAGCGGCACAGGACGCCAAAGCTGAGAAACCCAAATCTGACGCAATTACATTGCAGCAATTGCTTGAGCAAGTGCGCCAGGGCCGGGTCAATGATAATGCTGATTTTGCGGCGCGCGAAAAAGAGTTTCGCGATAATCGCAACCGGCAGAAAACTCTGCTGACGCGCACCCAAAACGCCATTAAGCGCGAAGAAGCGCGCTCGGAACGGCTGGAGAAAAGCTTTGCCGATAATGAAGTGAAGTTGGCTGAGCTGGAAGGCTTGTTGAATGAACGCCTCGGCGTTTATGGCGAATTATTCGGCATTGTCCGCCAAGTGGCGGGCGAGACAAAAGCGCAAATTGATGAGAGCGTCATCTCCGGCGAGTTGAAAGACCGCAGCGCGCCTTTGGCGGTTTTGGCCAAGACCAAAGGCCTGCCTGAAATGGCGCAGCTCGAATATTTATGGTTTGCGCTGCAAGAAGAAATGACGGCGCAAGGCGAAGTGAAACGCTTTACCGGCGAAGTGGTCAATCTCGATGGCTCTTTGCGCGAGACCGAAATCTTGCGCGTCGGTCCGTTTACGGCTTTGGCTGATGGACAATTTATTCGCTATGCTGGTGATAATCGCTATGCCGATTTGGGCCGCCAACCGCCATCACGTTTTGGCGATGCGGCTGATGATGTATGGGGTGGCGATGCCGGTGACTTGGTGGCTGCGCCCATCGACCCATCGCGCGGCGCGATTTTGAACCTGTTCTTGCAAATGCCGACATTATTTGAGCGCGTCAATCAAGGCGGCTTGGTCGGTTATATTATCATCGTGATTGGCCTGTTTGGTGTCGGGCTGGCGATTGAACGGATTGTCCGTCTGACGCTTGTGTCGCGCCAAGTGAAAATGCAAATGAGCGCGGGTAAAGCCAGCTTAAAGGATGGCGGGTCGCCATTGGCGCGCGTTTGGGCGGTCTATCAGGCCAATCCGAAAACCGATATTGAAACGCTGGAATTAAAACTCGACGATGCGATTTTGAAAGAAATGCCGGCATTGGAAAAACATCTCGCCTTGCTGAAATTGCTGTCCGGCGTGGCGCCGCTTCTGGGTCTGCTCGGCACAGTGACGGGTATGATTTTGACCTTCCAAGCGATTACGCTGTTTGGCACGGGCGACCCGAAGCTGATGGCCGGTGGTATTTCGCAAGCGCTGGTGACAACGGTTCTGGGTCTGGTGGTTGCTATTCCGATTTTGCTGCTCCATTCGGTGGCCGCCACGCGCTCGCGTGAGATTGTGCAAATTTTGGAAGAACAGGCAGCCGGTTTGATTGCCAGCCATGCGGAAAGCAAATAGCGGAGCGAGACGGTGACGTTTGGCGATATCCTGTTTTTGTTTTTGAACCCGTTTGAGGCGATACGCGGCGTGCGCGATTTCCTCGAGCTTGGGGGCAATGTGTTACTGATGATAATGCTCGTCACGCTGGCGCTTTGGGCGTTGATTTATGAACGCTATAGTTTCTTCCGTGGGGCGTTTCAAAACCTTGTGGCCTTGAGGCAAGCCGAATGGCAGGCGCGTAAAGAACATAAAAGCTGGGCGGCGCATCGTATTCGCACCATGATTATTTCCGATGCCCGCATCAAAGCCGAGGCCAATTTGCCCTATATTAAAGTGCTGGTGGCATTGGCGCCTTTTTTGGGATTGCTGGGCACAGTGACCGGCATGGTGGAAGTTTTTGATGTCATGGCCATTACCGGTTCGGGCAATGCGCGCGCGATGGCGGCGGGCATTTCAAAAGCGACTCTGCCGACAATGGCGGGCATGGTTGTGGCCTTGTCGGGATTGTTTTTTATCAATAATCTTGAGCGTAAAGCCAAGCGCTCGGTCGAACATTTGGAGGATGGCTTGACGCTTTCGGACCGATGATGTCCGAGAAAAGAAGCTGTTAGGATAGAGATATGAGAAGAAGACGCGCCCGTCAGGAAGACCAAGAAGGCATTGATATGACGCCAATGCTCGACATTGTTTTCATCATGCTCATCTTTTTTATTGTCACCGCCACTTTTGTCAAGGAAAGTGGGCTTGATGTGACGCGCCCCGATGCTGAGACGGCGGTCAAACAAAGCCGTGTCGGTATTTTGATTGCCATTGGCGAGAATAATGAGATTTTCATCAATCGGCGGCAAATAGATCTGGCCGCCGTGCGGGCCAATGTGGAACGCTTGCACGCCGAAAATCCACAAGGCGGCGCGGTGATACAGGCTGATAAAAAAGCCGCCACCGGCGTATTGGTCGAGATTATGGACCAAGTGCGTTTGGCCGGCGTCGGTGCGATTTCCATTGCGGCGGAAGAAAAATGACGCAAGCCCTACCGGCTCGGTTTTTAACATCAGCGGCACTTGCCGTTGTTACCACTATGGTGTTGTTTTTGACCATGAAAGTGCTGGTAACCGGACAGGATTATGAAATTGCCGAGGCGCAAGAGACGATTGGCATTGATTTTGTGCGCGTCGAGCGCGACGAAGATGTCAATACTAAAGACCGCGCGCTGAAACGTCCGAGCCAAGAAAAGCCCGATGAACCGCCGCCGCCGCCCAAGCTAACGCAAACCCAACGCCCAAATATGGATAAGGCCAGCATGAGTGCCGATATGAGCCAGTTTGGCCTGAGTGGCATGAATTTGAACGCGCCGGTTGATGGTGACACGCTGGCCATTGTACGGGTGTTGCCGCGTTATCCGAGCCGTGCTTTGTCGCGTGGCATTGAAGGCTGGGTCTTGTTGGAGTTTACCATTGACCAGCTTGGTCAAGCGGTTGACTTAATCGTGATTGAGGCCGATCCGAAAGGCATGTTTGACCGGGCGGCTTTGAACGCCATCAAGAAATGGAAATACCGCCCGAAAATGCAAGATGGGCGTCCCACAATGCGTCCGGGTGTGCGTCAACTTATTAGCTTTAATATTGCTGAATAGGAGGGGCCGATGAAACAAAAACAATCCGCATCTCTGATTTTGGCATTATCTGTCTCTTTGTTTGTGCTGGCACCCGCTTTCGGCCCGCTTGCCCAAATGAGCGGCTCGGCGGCAATGGCGCAAGAAGCCAAAAAAGAAAAGCCGAAAAAGCCGAAAACACGACGCTCTGAAGTTTTGGGCAAGACCGCTTTCCGCTTGATTGAAAAAGCCCAAGAATTAATGGCTGAAGATAAATATGACGAGGCTTTCGCGCCGCTGCAGCAAATTATTGATGGTACGAAATTCAAACCTTATGAAAAAGCCGTTGCCATGCAGACCATTGGTTTTGTGCATGCCGGTAAGGGTAATTATCCCGCGACGATTAACGCTTTCGAGCGCGCTATTCAAACAGGTGACTTGCCGCAAGGCATTGTGTTGAGCTTGACTTATAATTTGGCGCAGCTCAACTTGGCCGACCAGAAACCGAAAAAAGCTTTGGTGCTGATGCAGCAATGGTTTGATGCTCAAGATGATGAACCGGGCGCCGACCCGTTCGCGCTAAAGGCACAAATTCATATTATCCTTGATGAGTTGCGTTTGGCTGAGCAGGCCATTCGAAAAGCTATGTCGAAAGCCGAGGAACCCAAGCAGCAATGGACGCGCATTTTACTGTCCGTGCTGTTGCAAGAGGAACGCTATCAGGAGGCGCGCCCAATTTTGGAAGATGCGGTTGAACGTTGGCCGGGGGTGAAAGTTTTTTGGCAGCAATTGGCGGCGATTTATTATGACGCAGGCGACGAGAAATTGGGCTTTGTTGCCCAGCGCGCCATGCATATTCAGGGCATGTTGACGAGCAGTGAAGAATTATCGTCCATCGCCCAGCTTTATCTCTATCACGATGTGCCGATTAAAGCGGCGGAGATTTTGCAGACCGGCCTTGATAATGGCGCGATTAAAAAGACCGAGAAAAATTACGAATTGCTGGCGCAGTCTTATATGCATGCACGCGAATGGGGAGAATCAATTGTGCCGCTCAGCCGTGCCGCCGAGATGTCGGATAAGGGCAAGTTTTATGCCCAATTGGCGCAGTCTTATATGCAAGATGAAGAATGGCGCAAGGCCGAAAAGGCGCTGGTTCAGGCCTTGAAAAAGGGCGGTTTAGATAATGAGGCCGATAGCTGGCTACTTTTGGGAATTGCCCGTTTCCGCTTGGAAGAATTTGACGACGCCATTAAGGCGTTTCGTAAAGCCGGTGATGATGATGATGTCGCCAAAGATGCGTTTCGCTGGATACGCTCGATTGAACGGCGACTTGCCGCCAAGCGGCGCGATGCAGAACAATCTAAAGCCGCAGCCGGCAATGGTTAGCCGTGGGCCAATAATCGGCTAGAGCACTTCTTCTAAAGCGTTCAAACAAGTGCGCACATTTTCTTCTGATGCGCCAAATCCCATTAAGCCAATGCGCCAAATCTGTCCGGCCAAAGCGCCGAGACCGGCTCCGATTTCCAGATTATGTTCGCCCAGCAGGGTTTTGCGAATTTCTGCCTCGCGCGGTTTCAACGCATCGGGAATAAGCACAGAATTCATTTGCGGCAGGCGATGGGCGGGCTCGACCAAAAGGCTCAGCCCCAATTTTTCAAGCCCGGCTTTTAACGCTTCGTGATGGTTTTGATGGCGCGCCCAAGCGGCTTCCAGCCCCTCTTCGCGCAGCAGCAAAAGACTTTCATGCAACGCATACATGGCGTTAATCGGCGCGGTATGGTGGTAAGATCGTGCGCCGTCCCCCGACCAATAATCCATCACCAATGACAGGTCGAGAAACCAGCTTTGTATCGGCGTATTGCGTTTGCGAATATGCTCAATCGCGCGTTCCGAGAAGGTTACCGGCGACAGGCCGGGCGGGCAGGAAAGACATTTTTGCGACCCTGAATAGGCCGCATCAATGCCCCAATCGTCAATCATCACCGGCACACCGGCCAGCGAGGTGACGCAATCCATAATCGTCAAACAGCCATTCGCGCACGCCAGCTTGGCCAGCGCTTCACCGTCTGAGCAGACGCCGGTTGAGGTTTCGGCATGAACAAAGGCGAGGATTTTGACATCAGGATTGGCTTTCAATGCTTCTTCGACCTTGTCGAGCGAGACTGGCGTGCCCCATGCGTCTTCGACAATCACCGCTTCGCCGCCACAGCGAATGACGTTTTCTTTCATGCGGCCACCAAAGACGCCATTAATGCAAACCAGAACCTTATCGCCGGGCTCGACCAGATTGGCAAAACAGGTTTCCATACCGGCCGAGCCGGGCGCGGATACTGGAAAGGTCAACGCGTTTTCGGTCTGATAAGCATAGCGCAACAGGGCTTTAATCTCGTCCATCAGCTCGATAAATTGCGGGTCCAAATGGCCGATAATGGGGCGCGACATGGCACCAAGCACGCGCGGGTTAATATTGGAAGGCCCGGGGCCCATCAGTGTTTTGAAATTTGGATTGAAACTATTCATTGTCTTCCCACCTGAATTCGCTTAATTGCATCGGCTCAATCACCAAAGCGGCAGCGAGTATGGGTCTAGGTTGAATATATTGTCAAACGCTATAAGTTGGTAGTCTAAACTTTGAGAGGGTCGGGATACAAATTATGGTTCAACTCGAGCAATATGCAGTTCTTAAATCCATGTTACATGCAATGGAGCAGGATTTGGGTCTGACTAAATTGTCATCATCTGAGAAAGCAATTCTTTCAGCTATGTCGAGTTTGCAAGGTGCACTTGAGGCGAGCGAATATGTTTCATCGCGCAGCCTAAAGTCGCACCCCTTGTGTGCGTCCCTGCCTAACCCAACTTTTTTTCGTGGTCTTGCCAGTCTGTTGGACAAGCAATATTTGGTGCTGCCGGAAGGTCGCTCCAAAGGCGTTTATAGGCTGAAATAGGTTGCGCTTCGAATCTCTAGGCAATATGCCTATATTGCGCTCCAGCGGTTTTCTAAATACTCTATTCGCATGACTGAAAAAGCCTCTGACATTCGCGATACATATCGTTCGGCCGCTGGTATTTTTCTTGACCTTTCCGAGACCGTAAGCGGTGACTTGACCCATGTAATTGAGGCCTGCTTTATTGGAGCTTATGTCTATATGGTCGGCGTTCCGGTCACGGTTTATAATATCTCTAAACTTCCTTTTTGCGGTTCGTACCGAAGCGCCAAACGCTATTGCGATTTAATGGTTGAGGCCGGCTCATTGGAATATACGGCGGACGGGTTGGTGAAGTGTACAGAAAAAGGCTTGGCTACGAGCGATTGGTATTTCAAGGCCTTGTTCGAAATGCCGCAATTGGTGAGAGGACTGAGTAAAGAAAAAAACAAAAGTAAAATACACTCTGTCAAATAATTCTGTGGTCCTATTAAGATGTTTTCTTTTGCAAAATCGAGGTTGGCCCAGATTTATGGGATATCGATGGTCATCATTAGCTGTTACTTGCTGTCGTTTATCTTGGTTAATACGGTGATTTTTCCAACCCAAAATTCTGTTTTTCCAGATGTCACTCAATATGCCGCGCTGGTTTTCCTGCCCCATGGTGTGCGGGTCATTGCCACATGGCTGTATCGGGAAAAAGCCATTTTACCTCTGCTTATTGCGCATCTTGTATTGTATAGAATCTTCTACTGGCACGGCGCAGACACGGTAAAAAATATGGTCGCCGTGTTAGCAGGTAGTCTATGCGTCTTTATCACCATGCAGCTGTTCCGCGTTAGCCGAATTGATAACGACTTGTCCAATTTCACCATATCGCACTGGCGCAGTCTGGTTCTTTTGGGCTTTGTCAGTTCGATATTCAACACGGCGGGCAATATGCTGGCTTTGGAAGACGCCATGAGCAGTGAATTGCACCTAGAAGTTATCGCCACTTTCATTATTGGCGATACGCTGGGCACATTGGCCTGCCTCTTAATACTGATGCTTGGCTTTCGCCTGCGACGCCTGGCTAAAGCTGGATAGGCTAAGTCCACTCAAATATTGGTTTACATGCCGATCAAATTGGCCCGGTCAACGGTGTTTTGAAACAAGCGCGCTGAGGCTGCATCAACCATCACCCCCTTATGCCCGACCGACCCCAATCCGTCTGCGGCGGCTTTTTCATAAACCGCGATGACCTCGCGGGCGAAATCAACATTGTCTTGGCTGGGCGAGAAGGCCTCAAGCGCCGGCTCGATTTGCGCCGGATGAATAGCCCATTTGCCAACCATGCCAAGTGTCAGGGCGCGTTGACATTCAACGCGATAAGCGGCGTCATTTTTGAAATCGACAAAAGGCCCGTCCACTGCATCAAGACCGGCGGCGCGCGCGGCAATGGTCATGTGGTATCGGGGATAGTGAAAGATATCGCCCGGATAGCTCTCCGAAAGACCGATATTTTCCATCACCATTCCCTGACTGGCCGCGTAATCGCCCATGCCGAAAATCATACATTCCAGCCGCGCACAACTATTGGCAATCTCTTTAATGTTTTGCATGGCTTCAACTTCTTCAATCAGCACTTCAAGCCCGATGCGCCGCGTCAGCCCAAGTTTCATTTCCAACTGGCTTAGCAGCGTGTCGGCAAATTGCACATCACTAGCATTGAGCGGCTTGGGCAGCATAATCGTGTCGATATTTTCACCAGCTTTTTCAACCAGCGTTATAATGTCCTCATAACACCATTGCGTGCCAATATCATTAACCCGCACGCAGCGCGTTTTTTGACCCCAATCGAGATTGTTCAACGCCGCGGCAATCGTGTCGCGCGCCGCTGGTTTGGCCGAGGGCGCAACCGCATCTTCGAGGTCGCAAAAAACATGGTCGGCAGCAGAGGCGGCGGCTTTGGTCAACATTTTCTCGCTACTGCCGGGCACGGCAAGCTGCGAACGGCGCAAGCGCATCGGTTTATCAGTCATAAAATCTCCCTAACTGCCAGCCTCTATTTTATCATAGGCGTCATCATAAGTGACATCATAGCCGTAAAGCCAGTCTTGGCTTTGGTAAATCAGCGCCGGGGCCAGCTTATCGACCAGCCACATGGGCGCATAAGTGCCGATTTGCGAAACGCGTGAACGGCGATGAAAGGTTTTTGCATTGGCCCGCGAACCGGCTTGCACACGCGCCGTGCGGGCATGGCGCTGGTGCTGATAGGCGGTGAGGGCTGGCTCGATATTTTGCGGCGCGCCATTTTTGCCGGTTAATGAATTGGTTAAAGCGCGCGCCACGGCCCAAGCATCTTCGACCGCCATCGCCGCGCCTTGCGCCATAAAGGGCAACATGGGATGCGCCGCATCGCCCAATAAGGCGACGCGCCCGTCCACCCATTTGGGCAAGGGTTTGCGGTCAAACAAAGCCCAGCGATAAAGCTCTGTTGCTTCTGTCAGTAGGCCAGTAAGCGTAGGGTGCCAGTCTTTGAAATCAGCTATGGCTTGCGCCGGTGTGCCGCGCGCTGCCCATGATTCAGCCGCCTCATAAGTGCCGTCCAGCGTCTCATCACATTCGACCACGCCGACAAAATTGGCCAGCGCGCCGCCGCGTAATTGATAGGTAACACAATGGCGGCCCGGCCCCATCCACACGCAAGCTGTCGGGCGCGGCTTATCGGCGGCTGATTTTTGTTCCAATAAGGGCATGGGCACAGTGGCGCGCCAGGCCATACTGCCGGTAAAGCGGGGCTGCTGCGGGCCCAGTATTTGCCCTTGTATCCGTGAGTGTATGCCATCGGCGGCAATCAGCGCATCGCCGGATAGGGTGCGGTCGTCAGCCAAATGCGCACGCACCGACTCCTCGGTTTGCGAGTAACCGCTCACCTCTGCGCCGAGATGCAGCGCATCGGGCGCTCTCGCGCGCAAAGCGGCTTCCAAAACGGCGATGTAATCGGCGCGGTGAATATGTAAATAAGGCGCCCCCCAACGCGGCTGCGCGGCGGCGTCTTCCAGTGGAATGGTGAATAATTGGCGCCCCGACCGACCCATGCGCGCTTCCAAAGCGGTTGGCTTAAAAGCCCGCGCGGTCAGCGCCCCATCAAGCCCTAAAGCGGCAAAGACCCGCATTGCATTGGGCGGCAGTTGAATACCTGCGCCGATATCGTCCAGCTTTTCGGCGCGCTCACATATCGCGACCTCACAGCCGTGATGCAGCAAGCACAAAGCCGCCGACAAGCCGCCAATACCGGCACCGGATATTAGAACTTTCATGGCCGACAGCTTACTGCCTATCGGTTGGCGCTGCCATTTTTATCGACTTGCGCATCAACTTGCTATGATACTCCCTTCTTGTTTTTATGGGTTTGTTCAGCCGTTATCAGCATTTCGGTCAGCCCGGGAACAGTTTGACGAAATTCGTCCAAAGCTTGCGTCGGCAAGGGCATGTTGAAACTCGAATAGGGTATCGGCCCATATTGACCTTTAATAACATCGACAATGGAGACATCCTGCGGCGCTTGGTCGGCGGTCAATAAATCGCCATCGGTCCAATGCTCAAGAATAAAGCCCGCAGGGTCGCGCCAATAATCATAGAGCTGGCTGCCCAATAAATGGCGTCCAATGCCCCACTCATGAACATATTTCCCGGTTGTCTTCATATGAAAATGACCGGCCATTAAATCGTCCAGCGATTTTTCCACCTCAAATCCGGCATGACCGAATGTGCCGTGAAATGGCTCGGCTTCAGGCGGCAGGGCAACAACATTTAATGTGTGATGATCGCTTGGTATGGCGCCATTATCGCATCGTATAAAGGCCCCGCCCACATTGCCGTCAGGGCCGATAATATTATCCGATACAATCATCCCCAAAACATCATGATACCACTGGATGCTGACCGGCCCGTCTTTGACATTAATGGCGGTATGGCCAAGCCGCATTACGCTGCTGGGCAGGGCATAGCGCATTGTGCCGTCATCATCCATTGACCATTCCGCCGCCCCGTCGCCAAAGCGTTGGGTCTTATTGAGGCGATTTTTCTGTTTGCCTGAATTAAGCACCGGCACATTTTCATCAACCGCATCAACCTTATTGACGCCGTGATATACCTCAATACCGAGGCCGTCAGGGTCCTTAAAGCACACTTTTTTGCCGCCCATGAAAGCGTCGCCATCTTCAATCTCGACGCCTTGGCTTGCGGCCAAAGCCTGCAAAGCCTCAAGGCTGTCGGTTTCATAAGCCGCCGCGATAAAGGTATCTGTATCGCCTTTTTCTGCGGCGTAAATATAGGCATCAGTTCCAGTGCCGCGATAGAAAATCGTATCATCGCTTTTATGCACCGGTGTCATCCCAAAATCTTCAAGATAGGCGGCTTGCGCTTCAAGGTCGCGTAATTCAAAGCGGATAAAAATAATATCCGATACTTTGGCAATGGGTTGGGTCATTGGTCGGTCTCCTCATCCATTTCTTTCCATACCGCATCAAGCACACCGCTGGCGGTTATGGCCACCGGCCAGCCTGCATAATGGGCGACATGTAAAATCACTTCTTCAATCTGCTCGCGCGCAATGCCCAGATTGCGTGCACCGCGAAAATGCAAGGTTAATTCATGCTCGCGATTGAGTGCAATTAAGCTGGTCAGCGTCACCAGACTGCGGGTTTTCAAATCAAGCGCGTCGCGCGTCCAAATCGTGCCGAAGAGTGCTTGCAATGTATGGGCCCGCAAATCATCAGACAGGGTCGGATTGGCTTTTTTCAACAGGCCCAGTTTTTCGACAATGGCCACTCCGGCTGCCATTTTTTCATCATCAATTTCATAGCTCATGCTGCAGCCTTTCGGGTTTCGAGGTCGGATAATTGGTCATTAAGTGCGCTTTCCAAAAGCGGTAAAAAGGGCGAGGCTTGGCCCTGATAAACCTCATCCATTGCGGCGCGCCATTCCCAACTATGTTGGTCGGTCATGGCTGGCTTATAGCTGAGCCGCGCTTGCACACGCTGCCAATAGTCGGCCAGATTCGGCAGTCTGCCGGTCGTCAATATGCCGTCGAGATGCACATCCTCAATGCGATGCAAATGCGCGGTCATCATAATATCGAGCATGGTGTAATCGCCGAATATATATTCGCGCCCATCAGCCAGACGCTGCTCGCAATCGGCCAGACCCACAGCCAGACGGCGAATGAATTTTTCATAAAGCGGCTTGGGCAGACCGCCGCGCAGGCGCAAAACACAAAATGCGAATTTACGCATCGGGTCGGGATGTTTGGTCAAATAGTCCCACATTACGCTCAATGCCGGACGACGTTTCAAAATATTGGCGAGAATATAAGTGCTGGCTCCGGCAATGGAGGTGCCGAAATTGTCACCCAGCGCAATATCGCCGCGCAATGCATTTTCCATAACTTGTTCGTCCAACGCCGCCAGCCCTTCCGCGCTTGTCGGCATAAGCGGTGTGCCTTTTGTGGGCGCATGATTGTCAAGATAGCAGATAATCTCCCAACTATTATAAAGCGGCACGTCATTGTGGATGAGGACCGGCACGACCACATTGGGATTAATTTTCTTAAATGCCCGCGACAGATTTTCGCCCGTTAGTTCCAAATGCATATGATGCGACACGTAAGAAATCTGCTTTTCTTCCAGCGCTAAGCGCACCATTTGCGAGCATAGGGACTCGCCATAGTGATAGAGTTGGAATGTGTCTGTTGAGGTATTCATCGGTTTTCTCCCTATGCGTTAACCAATCACCGTGCCGACCGGATCTTTTTCGACTTTATTTTCAATCTTGCCCAGCGGGCCGAAATCACAGGTCACGACGTCACCCTCTTTCAGCCAAGGCTGGCCATCCATCCAGAGGGCGACGCCCGATGTTGTGCCGGTGAGGATTACATCACCCGGATGTAGCGTGCAGACCGTAGATAAATAATTGATTAGCGTTGCAATATCGAACACCAGAAGACCGGTGTTTGACCTTTGGCGCGTCTCGCCATTCACGCTGCAAGTAAAGTCAATATTTTCCATATCAAATGCATCCGGCGTCACCAGAGCCGGGCCCATTGGGCAATGGCTGTCCCAGCTTTTACCCATGGTCATGGTCTGCGAGGCCAATTGCCAATCGCGAATGGAAACATCATTGGCCACCATGCCGCCGGCAATGACTTCATGGGCGCGTTCTTTGGGCACGCGGCGACAGGTTTTGCCGATGACGATCGCCAGCTCGGCTTCATAATCAAGCTGCTCTGATTCAGGCGGCAGATAAATCGGCGAAAATGGCCCGGTGACGGAGGAATTTTGCTTGGTAAAAAGCATTGGCGTTTGCGGCGTCGGAAAATCCGGCATGGCTTCCTGCACTTCCTCCAAATGGTCGCGATAATTCAGGGCCACGGCAAGAATTTTGCCGGGTTGTGAAATAGGCGATAAAAGCGTGACATCTTTGAGCGCAATATCATCGCCACTGGCGGCGCGCGCCGCTTCAATGGCCGCCTCACCGGCGCTTAGAAAGGCATTCATTTCGGTCGGCAGTTCGGGCGCGGCACGCGACAAATCTGTAATGCTGTCGCCATTCAAAACACCCAACCGAGTGCTGCCATTATGGGCAAATGTTACCAGTCTCATGCTTGTCTCCTCAAAATCATTTCATCAACTCTCTAATCTTATCCATGCTGCGTCAATAAAGAATTGACACTATGTCAAATCCTATCGGTCTCAGGCGAATAATCCGGCCGTCAGTTTTGTCATATGCGCGTCCAATTGCGCTGCCAGCGGGGTCGCGCCATTATTGAGCGTGGCATATATTTGCCGATCCGGACGCAATATAAACCCAGCAATATCAGACGTCCCGCGCAAGGCGGTAAGACTGGCCTCATCGGCGGCGAAAGCATCGCCCGCGCATATAATTTGGCAGGCCAGGGCCGGATAGGCATCGCTGACACGCTGCAAATCAGCGCGCGCTTGCTCATGCAGAGCCAGAACACAAAACCCCGATGGCAGAAAAGCATCAAGCCGATCGTGCCGCGTACCCTTGCGAACCCGGGGTTGCGGAATCTGGCGACCGGCGGCTTGGTCATCAGCCAAAAGCCCGTCGCCAAGCTGCCAAGTTTGACCAAACTCAATGCCGCTCAATAATTTGGGCATCAGCTTGCCGGCACGCAAATATGTATCGCGCGCAAGGGCTTTTAGCGGATTGCGGGTCTGAATAATCTCACCGATTTGCACCGCTTGTTTGATAACCCCGCGCACATGGGGATAACGCTCGCTGTGATAGCTGTCGAGCAAAGACGGGGAGTAGCGCCCATGCAATACACCGGCCAGTTTCCAAGCCAGATTTTCGGCATCGCGCAAACCCGCACACATGCCTTGACCTAAAAAGGGTGGCATTTGGTGGGCCGCATCGCCCATTAAGAAGACGCGCCCTCGGCGCATCTTCGCCGCCAAGAGGGCGTGAAATTGATAGACTTTGGAACGTAAAATCCGTCCCTGATTGGGGCTGATATCAGAACCCAAATGATGCAGATATGGCTGCATCATTTTGCGCACGGCGTCGGGCGCTTCCATCGCGGCCACATCATCATCGGGGCCTATCATAAATTCCCAGCGAATATGTTGTCCGGCGCAAGGCACTAACGTGCCGGGCCGTTTAGGGTCGCAGAATTGATAGACATTGCGGGCAAATTCAATATCCGCATCCAGTTCCCAATCGACAACCAGCCAGGGCTCGTCACATTGAAAATCAATCAGCTCAATATCGGCCAAGCGGCGTACCATGCTGTCGGCGCCATCGGCCCCGATGAGATATGCGGTGGTGCAGCTCTTGGACTCGCCCGTCGCGCCGTTGTGCAGGGTCACTTCAATATGCGTGTCATGCTGTGTCATCTCGCTGACGGCCCAGCCCAACTCATAGGAGAGCGTGTCAAAGTTTTCGAGATTGTTGCGCAAATGCTTTTCAACCAGGGGTTGGCGAAAGAAAATATCTGCGGGCCAACCGGCTGTTTGAGGCAAAGCCGAAAGGTCCACCTGCATAAGCGACGCGCCGCGCCCATTGACGAAATTAAGCGACTGATTGCCGGTGCTTTGCGCCATCACTGCATCAGCAATGCCGATTGATTGAAAAATCCGCATGGTCTCGCCGTCAAAATGAACGCCGCGCGGAATGTCATAAATTTCCCTTTGTGGGTCGACCACCAGTATCTTTATTTTTTCGCGTCCCAGCAAATTGCCCGCCATAGCACCGGTGGGCCCGAAGCCGGCAATCACGACATCATAATCAACTTCCACTGACACGCTCCCTTGACGGTTATTTTCCCTTAGTTTTTTAGAATATGCGCCAGGGCCGCAGCATCCGCGCCGCCGCCCAGTAATAATATTTGCAGGCCGTTTTTCACATCATTGCGCGATGGCGGTTTTTTTCCGTCATGCGCCAAAAGGCTTAAAATTCCGGCCAAATAGACCCGCGCAAACACATCGACTTGGTCTTTTTCAAGCGCCAGACTGCCCTCGGTAATCGAAGCCTGCAAATCGCGGCGCAAATTCCCCATGCGCGAATGGGTAAAGCTCGGATCATAGGTCATTAGTGTCATCACCGATTTAAGGCGCGCCGCATCGCGCCGCGCAATATCCGCCAGATTTAGCGGTATGCGCGCAAGGCGGTGAAGCGCCGTTTTATTCTTCGTCTCTTGCGCGTCATAAAGCGCCTCAAGGCGGTCAATCTCGCGGTGTATCATGGCGTCGAGCAAATCATCGACCGAGTCAAAATAAGTGTAAAAGCTGGGCCTTTTCATTTGCGCCGCAATGCAAATGGTTCCGGCGGTTAATTCGCGCGGGCTCATCTCGCCCAGAAGCTCAAGCCCGGCATCCAGCAGAGCCTCCTGTGCGCGCGCGCCTTTTCCGCCGGCGCTGCCGGTCTGTTTGGTTTTAACGGAAGCCCCATTTTTGACTGTGAACGTTTTGTCGGATTGTGTGTGCATGAATATGCCCCCTAAAAGCAGACACCATCCTAAAAATATAATTGACATACTGTCAATTATATTTTTATCTCATCTCTTATGGGGAGCGCATGATGCGGTTTTGTAAAAAGGCATATGGAGATGGCACAAAAAATGCGCAAGCGCGATTATGGGCGGCTCATGTTGACGGCACTGGTCATAAATTTATTTATGAGCCTGTGCATCAGCCAAGCTCAAGCCACAGATAAGCCGAATATCATCATCATTATGGCCGATGATCTGGGCTGGAATGATGTCGGCTATCATGGCAGTGAGATTCGCACGCCGAATATTGATAGGCTGGCGAAAGACGGGCGCGAGTTAACGCGGTTTTATGTCAATTCAGTATGCAGTCCGACGCGCGCCTCTTTAATGACGGGCCAAAGTTCCATTCGTCTCGGCATTACGTCGCCCATGCCGAAGATCACGCCAAAGGGTCTGCCGCTAGACCTCAATACATTGCCGGATTATTTGCGCCGGCTCGATTATGCAACCGCGCTGGTCGGCAAATGGCATCTCGGTGTTCAAAAACCCTATCACCCCAATCAACGCGGTTTTGACAGTTTTTACGGCAATCTCAGCGGCGCGGTCGGCTATTGGGACCATGTTCATGGCGGTCATTATGACTGGCAGCGCAATGGCAAAACCTTTCGCGAGGATGGCTATGTTACTCATTTGCAAGCCGCCGAAGCGGTTCGCGTGGTGCGCCAACGCGATAAAACCCGTCCGCTTTTCTTGTTCTTCTCGCTGGGTGCACCGCATTTGCCCAATGAGGCCCCGCAAAACGCGATAAATGCCTATGCCCATATTGCGGATGAGAAAAGACGCATTCATGCCGCTATGGTTAGCGAACTTGATACGGCTATTGGCCGTTTATTGGCGACGCTGGACGCTGAGGGCATGAGCGAAAACACGCTGATTTGGTTTATGAGCGATAATGGCGGTCTGACCGATTATCGGGGCATGCCGGAGGTTTTTTATCGAATTTTGGACACTGCCAAATGGATTTGGGGAGATGATATCCCCATTCGCTTTATCGAATTTATGCGCACCAATACGGAAGATGGCGGGGCTGACAACACACCGCTGACCGGCGCCAAGGGCTCGGTGCAAGAGGGGGGCATACGTGTGCCCGGCATTATTCGCTGGCCCGATAAGCTGCCGCGCGGCCCATTTGAAACACGGCTTTCCGTGCTGGATATTTTGCCGACCCTGTTGGATGCGGCGGGCGGGCCATCGCTTTCTGTCGAGCCCCATGACGGGCGCAGCTTCTTGCCCGCCCTTATCGGTGAGAAAGCCATGCAACCATCGCCCTTTGTGACAGAGGCCTTCAACGGTGATCAGGCAATTTTTCATGAACAGTGGAAATTACTAATGCGTAATGACGGCACTAAATCTTTATATGATATTGAAGCTGACCCGCTAGAGACGACCAATTTGGCGGCGGTGCAACCGGCGATTGTGGCGCGCTTGGAAAAGCGTTTGGCTGCCATGCCTAAGGGCGAAAATCTGGCCGTGCCGCTGTGGAAAGTGGCGCGCGATCCTGATGAGTTTGGCGGCGCAGAACGCAAGCCACCGCTGGCTGAGCTTTATGATTGAAAATGGTGCCCAGGAGAAGACTCGAACTTCCACGTCCATAAGGACACTAGCACCTGAAGCTAGCGCGTCTACCAATTCCGCCACCTGGGCATAGGGGGGAAGAGCCTTTGATTAGGCGGCAGACGCGTAAAAGTCAAGCACGGTGACGCGGCGAAAAAACCTCATTGCGCTTGCCTTTTTTCTTCACCCGCGCTTGAACATATATTATGAAAGCGAGCAGTCGCACCCGTTGTTTGAACCAAAGGTTAAAGCCATGCCCGCCTCACATATGCTCAGTCAAAATGCCTTGATTACCGTCTTTGGCGGCACCGGATTTCTGGGCCGTCATATTGTGCGCCGCCTCAGCAAACAGGGTTATCGATTGCGTATTGCGACGCGCCGCCCCAATGAGGCGCTGTTTTTGAAGACCAATGGCAAGCCGGGTCAGATTGAAATCATGCAAGCCAATATTCGCGATGCGGCCAGCGTCGCGGCGGCGCTTGACGGCGCGCAAGGCGTGGTCAATGCGGTCGGCATTTTATTTGAAAGCGGCAAACAAAAATTTGACGCCGTGCAGGCGCGCGGTGCGGCGCTGATTGGCGATGCGGCAGCCAAGCAGGGCATCACCCATATGGTTCATATTTCGGCGATTGGTGCCGATGCCGAAAGCGCCTCTTCTTATGCACAAAGCAAGGCGACCGGTGAAGCGGCGGTGATGGCCTGTGTGCCGACGGCGCATATTTTGCGCCCCTCCATCGTTATCGGGCCGGAAGATGATTTCTTCAATCGCTTCGCCGCCATGTCGATGATTGCGCCTGCCTTGCCGCTTATTGGTGGTGGG
>FZLQ01000042.1 GCA_900197605.1 Phyllobacteriaceae bacterium Water-Bin73 | reverse complement strand
CGGTGCCAGCGGTCTTGAACCGCAATTTGATTTTGCTGAAAGCCGTGGCGTTGCAGCGGGTAAGCCACTTTTTCCGGCACCTTATTTTTTCGATGACGGGGTCGGCGGCTTTAACGGCTATGAGGGCCGGGCAGGTTTCGTATTTCCGCTCCGTTTTGAATTGAATGGCGAGTTGAATATGCGTGGCATGATTGGTGTATGCCGCGAGGTTTGCGTGCCGATGGAAGTGGCGCAAAAGCTGGTTTTCAATCGCGACGGCTTGGCGGCATCGCCGCATCGGGGCGCGATTAAGGCCTTATTGCAGGCGCAACCGCAAGAACCCTCTGATGATTTGGTTATTCGCTCGGCCAGTTTTGACGGCGTTTCGCTGCAATTGGTCGTCAGCGGCACGGCATTGGAGACGGTTTCGGTCATCACCATTCCAGGCCCGCATGATATTATCGGCCTGCCACGCATTGTCGGGCGCGACGAAGATGCATTTTTATTGGAAATTCCGGCATGGTCTAAGCTTGACCATCCGTTGATTGGGCGTAAATTGACGTTCATCGTAAGAGCGGGCGCGCGTGCCATCGAACAAAACATTCAGGTGCGCGACCATAGCTTGCTGCCACAAGAACCGCTGACGCGGCAATAATAGGGAGACCATTATGACTATCAAATCAGGCGACAAATTACCCGATGCAACATTGATGCATTTGACCGATGCCGGTCCGGCACCAATCAGCACAGAAGAATTATTCGGCGGTAAAACTGTCGCCATGTTCGCTGTCCCGGGCGCTTTCACGCCGACTTGCTCAAACCAACATTTGCCCGGATTTATTGAAAAATCCGAAGAATTGCGCGCCGCCGGTGTTGATACGATTGTCTGCCTGTCGGTTAATGATGCTTTCGTTATGGGCGCATGGGGCCAGCAACAAGGCGTTGCGGGCAAAGTGATGATGGTTGCCGATGGCAATGCCGAGCTGACCCAAAAAATGGGTCTGGCGATGGACGGTTCAGGTCACGGCATGGGCACACGCTCGCTGCGTTATTCAATGATTGTGCGCGACGGTGTTATGGAAACGCTGAATATCGAAGAAAACCCCGGCAAGGCGGTTGATAGCGGCGCGGAAAATCTGCTGAGCCAACTCGGCTAATTACCAAAATTCAAGCCACGGTTCTCATTCGGGAGCCGTGGCTTTTTTTCGCGCTTTATAGGTTAGAGATAAGGCGCCATGCCTTGTCGTGCCAATTCATCGGCTCGCTCATTGCCGGCATGTCCGGCATGGCCTTTGACCCATTGCCAATTAACCTGATGGCGCGCACATTCGGCGTCGAGATTTTGCCATAAATCGACATTCTTCACCGGCTTTTTGGCGGCAGTTTTCCAGCCCCGCGCTTTCCAGTTTTTAATCCAACCGGTAATGCCGTCTTTGACATAAGTGCTGTCAGTGGTCAGCGTCACTGCGCTGCCTGTGGGCAGGCTTTTCAGGGCTTCAATGGCGGCTTGTAATTCCATGCGATTATTGGTGGTGTCTGCCGCGCCGCCGGTCAATTCATTTTCGCCGTCCGGGCCGTTAATCAATGCGCCCCAGCCGCCGGGGCCGGGATTGCCCGAACACGCGCCATCGGTAAAAATCTCATACATGGCCTAGCCCTCCAAGCCGTAATCAGCCGCACTTGTGACATGGCGGTGAAACCGCAAGCGACGCAAATAATCAATCGGGTTTTTCGGTGTCACCAGCGCATCTTCGGGCCGGTTCAACCAGTCATAAAGACGGGTGGTCAAAAAACGCATGGCCGCGCCCGAAGCCAATATGGGCAGGGCGGCAATTTCATCGGCTGACATGGGCCGCACAGATTGATATCCGGCCAGCAGCGCGCGCGCTTTGGTGATGTTGAAATTCACATCGGCCTCAAAGCACCAGGCATTCAGCATAATGGCGAGGTCATAGGCCAGCACATCATGGCAGGCGAAATAAAAATCAATCAGCCCGCTGACAGCGCCCTTTTCAAAGAACACATTATCGGGAAATAAATCGGCATGGATAACGCCCTGCGGCAGGTCTTGCGGCCACGCGGCTTCAATACGCGCCAACTCGTCGCGCATGAACGCCGCCAAATCGGGCGCGGCTTCATCAGCGCGCGCCGCACTGGCGTCAAATAAACGCCGCCAATTATCCGGCCCTTGAGTATTGGCGCGGCGCATGGCGAAACCCTCTCCGGCCAAATGCAATTCTGCCAAAGCCGCACCAATGGCGCGACATTGCGGCGGCTTGGGGGTGACCGTGCTGCGTCCGGGCAAAAAGCTGACCAAAGCGGCGGGGCGACCGGCCAATGTGCCGGACAGCGTGCCGTCTTGGCGCAAAAGCGGAGTCGGGCAGGCAATACCGGCGGCGGCCAAATGCTGCATCAGTCCAAGAAAATACGGCAAATCGTTCGGGTCAACGCCGGTTTGCGTATCCTCGTAAAGCGTCAAAATCAAACGCCTGTCGGCCATATCGACCAGATAATTCGAGTTTTGAACACCCGCCGCAATGCCCTTAAAGCCTTTGGCATCGCCAAGCGCATAATCGGCCATAAAGGCGGCCAATTGGATGTCATTTATTTGCGTGAAGACTGCCATCTTACGCGCTCCGCAACTGGCGCGGCAGCTTAAAGCTGACATGCTCATCAAGCCCGTCCATCTCATTGACCGACAGGGTGAAGCGCGCGGCGAAAGCATCAATGACTTCCAGCGTAATTTCTTCCGGTGCAGAAGCACCGGCGGTCAGCCCGACATGGGCGACGCCGTGCATATGCGTCCAGTCAATATCATCAGCACTGCCGATTAAATCAGCGCGCGGGCAACCGGCTTGCCGCGCCACCTCAACCAGCCTTTGCGAGTTTGATGAATTGGGCGCACCGATAACCAAAACCCGCTCAACCTGTGACGCCAATAATTGCACCGCTTCTTGCCGATTGGTGGTGGCATAGCAAATATCGTCCTTATGCGGCTCGACAATATCGGGAAAACGCTGCTTCAACGCGGCGACAATATCGGCCGTATCGCTGACCGATAATGTGGTTTGGGTGGCATAGGCCAACGCCCCCTCGGGCGGTGTGACGGCTTGTGCATCAGCGACGGTTTCAATCAGCGTGATGGCGCTTTCAGGCACTTGCCCCATTGTGCCGATAACCTCAGGGTGTCCGGCATGGCCGATGAGTAAAATATGGCGCGCATTATCATAATGCCGCTCGGTTTCAATATGCACTTTAGAGACCAATGGGCAGGTCGCATCGAGCCAGTTCAGCCCGCGTGCATTGGCGGCTTGAGGCACGGCTTTCGGCACACCATGCGCCGAGAAAATCACCGGCCTGTCATCGGGCACGGCATCAAGCTCATCGACAAAAACCGCACCCAATCCGCGCAGCCGATCGACAACGCGCTTATTGTGCACAATCTCATGGCGCACAAATACCGGCGCGCCGAATTGCGCCAGCGCCTGCTCGACAATCAGAACAGCCCGGTCCACACCGGCGCAAAAACCGCGCGGCTTGGCCAGGGTCAGTTGAAGGGTCGGCTTGTCCGACATTTTGTCAGCCATATTATCAGGCATGTGCATGCACTTTCTTTACACTGTGTAGTGAATGTTTTATTGAATGAGCCGCGCGCCGCGTCAAGCTGTTTGGGTCATACCTTAAAAGCGAGATGATGGCGCGTTTGGAAAAAGGAAACCGAAATGTCAGATTTGATGGCCGCCAGTCGCGTAAATTATCAGCAGATAAAGTCAAAAACAGCGCGCCGCGTGATGGGGGCGCTTGTCTTGCCGGTGTTCCTGTCGGCCTGCCTCGGCGCCAATGTTGACCAAATTGTGCAGCGTCAATGCCCGTCAGTCGCCATCTTGAATACGGCTGATAAATTGCCGCTTAACGGCCAGACAGTTGAGTTGAACGCGGCGAGTTTGACCTGCTCGATTGACCGCAATCAGGATAATGCCCTACTGGCTGAGGTGACTTTGACCGGTCGGGTTTCGGAAAAAGTCAAAATGCCGATTTTTGTCGCCGCTCTCGATATTGAGAATCGTCAATTATCGCGCACGCAATTTGCCGTTACCGGACAGGGCGGCGTTTTCAACCTTACTTTGCCGCCGGTGATTTACGGCAAAAAAGGCGATGGGAGCAAAGCGCGGCTGGTCGCCGGTTTTGTGCTGACACCGGCGCAATTGGCGGCAAACCGTGCCGATTATCGCCAAAAGCTCGGTCTGGGCGAGTAGTTCACAGAAGAATTGCCTTTATCTCGGCTTTCTATCGCCTGCGACTCGATGAGCGTTTGACTCGTTTCGACTCTCACCATAAATTTTCTCTACAGATGACCTTCACGGGAGACGCCGCTTCTTGAAAGCGGGGCCGAAGGAGCAACCGCCCTCGGAAACTCTCAGGCAAACGGACCGTGAAGCGATGTCACTCTGGAAAGCAGTCGGCTTCATGCGCGGCTCACCGAAGGGGTAAATCTCTCAGGTTCAAGCGACAGAGGAGGGTGAGACTGGAATTTTTCCGGTCGCACTTTTGGGAGTCGCAATAGGGTGAACGCACCGACTGACATATTGAAGACAACGCCATTGCACGCGCTGCATGTGAAGCTGGGCGCGAAAATGGTGCCCTTTGCCGGTTATGATATGCCGGTGCAATATCCGCTGGGCGTGATGAAAGAGCATGTGCAGACGCGCGAAAAAGCCGGTCTGTTCGATGTATCGCATATGGGCCAAGCCAAACTGACCGCGCATGATGGCGATGCGGCGGTGTTGTTTGAGGCGCTTGTGCCCGGCGGCATCACCACGCTGCGAGAAGGGCGCATGCGCTATACCCAACTGACCAATGAACAAGGCGGTATTCTCGACGATTTAATGGCGACGCGCTTTGGCGATACGCTGTGGTTGGTCGTCAATGCGGCCTGCAAAGATGATGATTTCGCGCATATCGCCGCCAAGCTGGAGGGCCGCGCCACGCTCGATATTGAACAGCGCGCTTTGCTGGCCTTGCAAGGGCCACTGGCTGAGACTGTCTTGTCTGCGCTTATCCCCGCCGCCAAGGATTTGGTCTTTATGCAGGCCGTTTGGAGCGATTGGCAGGGTGACGCCGTGCTTATCTCGCGCTGCGGCTATACCGGCGAAGACGGTTATGAAATCTCGATTGCTGAGGATAAAGCCGTTGCGCTGGCGGAGGCCTTATTGGCGCATGATGATGTCGAACCGATTGGGCTGGGCGCGCGCGACAGCCTTAGATTGGAAGCGGGTCTGTGCCTGTATGGCCATGATATTGATACCGACACCACCTCGGCTGAGGCTGACCTCATCTGGTCAGTGCCAAAACGGCGGCGTGATGCAGCAGATTTTCCAGGCGCTGATGTGGTGAACGCGCAGCTTAGCAATGGCATGGCAAAACAGCGTGTCGGCATTTTGCCGGAAGGGCGCGCTCCGGCGCGCGAGGGAACCGAAATTCAATCCGTCACGGGGGAGACCATTGGCACGGTGACCAGTGGCGGCTTTGGCCCGACTTTGGGTGGGCCATTGGCGATGGGTTATGTGCCACCGGCCTATGCGGCGGCAGATACTGAAATTCAACTGATTGTGAGGGGCAAGGCCATGCCGGCGCGTATCGCCGCCATGCCTTTCGTGCCGCAGAATTACAAAAAAGGGTGATGAGATGAGCAAGAAGTTTACCAAAGACCATGAGTGGATCAGCCTCGATGGCGAGATTGCCACTGTTGGCATTACCGATTACGCGCAAGCGCAGCTTGGCGATGTGGTTTTCGTCGAAGTGCCGGAAGCCGGTCGCCAAGTCAGTAAAGGCGATGATGCCGCGGTGGTCGAAAGCGTGAAAGCGGCCTCGGAAGTCTATGCGCCGGTCTCGGGCGAAGTGGTTGAGGGCAATGGCGCGCTTGAAGGCAATCCGGCACTGGTCAATGAAGACGCCGATGAGAGCGGCTGGTTTTTCAAAATGAAGCTGGCCGATGCCGGTGAACTGGACGGGCTGATGGATGAAGCGGCCTATGCCGCATATGTGAAGGAACTGGACTGATGCGTTACCTCCCCCTCACCGATGCCGACCGCCAGAGCATGCTGGCCAATATTGGAGCGGCCAATATAGATGATTTATTTGTCGATGTGCCCGAAGCGGCGCGCCGCGACGGCACGGTTGACCTGCCACGCCATCAGGGCGAAATGCAGGTTGAGCGTCAGCTTTCGGCGATGGCAGGCAAAAACATGACGGCCTCGACTGTGCCGTTTTTCTGTGGCGCGGGCGCGTATAAGCACCATGTGCCGGCCACGGTTGACCATATTATTCAGCGCTCGGAATTTCTGACCAGCTACACACCCTATCAGCCGGAAATCACGCAAGGCACGCTGCAATATCTCTTCGAGTTTCAAACCCAAGTCAGTGAATTGACCGGCATGCCGGTGGCCAATGCATCCATGTATGACGGCTCAACCGCCACGGCTGAGGCTGTGCTGATGGCGCATCGCGTGACCCGCAAAAGCCGCGCCGTATTGTCGGGGCGTTTGCATCCGCATTACACGGCGGTGATTGAGAACCTGTCAGAAATGGGCGGCTTCGCGCTGGCGCAGGCCGATATGGCACCGGCAGGCGCAGAAGATTTACTCGCCTTGATTGACGATGACACAAGCTGTGTCGTGGTTCAAAACCCCGATTTTTTCGGCAATGTCGCTGACTTCACCAAGCTGGCGGCGGCGGTGCAAGACAAAGGCTGTTTGCTGATTGTCGCCGTGCCGGAGGTCATCTCGCTTGGCCTGTTGAAACGCCCGGGCGATATGGGCGCCGATATTGTCACCGGCGAAGGCCAGTCGCTTGGCGGCGGGCTGAATTTCGGCGGGCCTTATGTCGGCCTGTTTGCGGCGCGTGATAAACATATTCGTCAAATGCCCGGTCGCTTATGCGGCGAGACTGTTGATGCTGATGGCCAGCGCGGTTTTGTGTTGACGCTATCGACCCGTGAGCAGCATATTCGCCGCGATAAGGCGACCTCCAATATCTGCACCAATTCGGGCCTGTGTTCGCTGGCTTTCACGGCGCATATGACGCTGCTGGGCGGCAAGGGCATGCGCCAATTGGCCGAGCTCAATCATGCCCGCGCCGTGCAACTGGCCGATGCGCTGGCTGCGGTGAAAGGCGTCGAGATTTTGAGCGATGCTTTCTTTAATGAATTCAGCCTGCGTCTGCCGAGCAATGCGGCGCAAACCGTCAATGCGCTGGCCGATAAGGGCGTGCTTGGCGGCGTGCCGGTGTCGCGTCTTGCGCCCGATGCCGGTCTCGATGATGTGCTGATTGTGGCGGCGACCGAAGCCAATACGGAAAATGATATTGCCGCCTTTGCGACGGCTTTGACGGAGGTGCTGTCATGACCCAAAAGATGAGTGAGAAGAAAACCTTTACCGGTAATCGTGGTCTGCAACTCGAAGAAGCGCTGATTTTTGAAATCGGCTCTTACGATAATTGCGGCGTTGATTTGGAAGATGTGCCGCCAGTGGAAAGCCGCCTCGGCGCTTGCGCGGCGCAAGGCGATATTGATTTGCCGGGTCTGTCTGAACCGGAAGCCATGCGCCATTTCGTGCGCCTGAGCCAGAAAAATCACGCCATTGATGCGGGGCTTTACCCGCTTGGCTCGTGCACCATGAAGCACAATCCGCGCCTGAATGAGAAAATGGCGCGGCTACCCGGTTTTAGCGATATTCACCCGCTGCAACCGCAAGCCACCGTGCAGGGCGCGCTGGAACTGATGGATGAATTGGCGCATTGGCTGAAGACCTTAACCGGCATGCCGGAAGTGGCCTTGTCGCCAAAAGCCGGCGCGCATGGCGAGCTATGCGGCATGATGGCCATTCGCGCTGCCATTGAGGCGAAAGGCGAATTGGCGACGCGCACCCGCGTGTTGGTGCCGGAATCGGCGCATGGCACCAATCCTGCCACGGCTGCGCTTTTGGGCTTTAAGGTTGACGGTATTCCCGCCGATCCGTCGGGCCGCGTTGACCTCGCCGCGTTTAAGGAAAAGCTGGGCGATGATGTCGCCGCCATCATGCTGACCAATCCGAATACATGCGGGTTGTTTGAACGCGATATTATCGAGATTGCCGATGCGCTGCACGAAGCGGGCGGCTATTTTTATTGCGATGGAGCGAATTTTAACGCCATTGTCGGGCGCGTGCGCCCCGGCGATTTGGGCGTTGATGCCATGCATATTAACTTGCACAAAACTTTCTCAACCCCGCATGGCGGCGGTGGCCCGGGTTCCGGCCCGACGGTTTTGTCGGAACGCCTCGCGCCTTTCGCGCCGCTGCCTTATGTCGAAAAGGGCGCAGACGGTTTGCGTCTGGTCGAGAATAATGGCGATGCCGCCCATCAGCCTTTCGGCCGCATGGTCGCTTTTCACGGGCAAATGGGCATGTATGTCCGTGCCCTGTCTTACATGATGAGCCACGGCGCAGATGGCTTGCGCCAAGTTGCTGAGGACGCTGTGCTGAACGCCAATTATATTTTGGCCTCGCTGAAAGATGTGATGAGCGCGCCGTTTGAAGGCCCGTGCATGCATGAGGCGCTGTTTGACGATAGCTGGATGAAAGACACGGATATCGACACGCTGGATTTTGCCAAAGCGATGATTGATGAGGGCTATCACCCGATGACCATGTATTTCCCGCTGGTTGTGCATGGCGCGATGCTGATTGAGCCGACCGAAACCGAAAGCAAGGCGGCGCTGGATTTATTCATCGCCACCATGCGCGATTTGGTGCGCGGGGCGAAGGAAGGTGAAACCGATCGCTTCAAAAATGCGCCCGAGCTTGCGCCGCGTCGTCGCCTCGATGAAACGCTGGCCGCGCGCAGTCCGGTATTGCGCTGGCAATCGCCGGAAGCCAAACAGGCGGCTGAATAAATATGCAGTTTACGCTGGAGCGCGCGCAAGGCTGGCCCGAAGCGCGTGTCTTTGGCGTTGATGAAGCGGGGCGGGGGCCGTGGGCCGGGCCGGTTACGGCGGCGGCGATTTGTCTGCCGCGCGGTTTCGACCTTGCCGTTGATGACAGCAAAAAACTGACCGCCAAGAAACGCGAAGCGCTGTTTGAGACGCTGATTGCCTTGCCGCATGGCATTGGCACGGCTTGCGTCGCCGAAATCGACAGGCTGAATATATTACAAGCGACATTTTTGGCGATGCGCCGCGCCGTTGATGCGCTGGCCGACAATATCGGCGCACCGGCGCATGTTTTGGTCGATGGCAATAAATTGCCCGACTGGCCTTATGCGGCGCAGGCGGTGATTGGCGGCGATGGCCTTGCGCCCAGCATTGCCGCCGCCTCGATTTTGGCGAAAGTCACCCGCGACCGCGACATGGCGGCACTGGACGCGCAATTTCCCGGCTATGGCTGGGCCTCAAATAAAGGATATGGCGCAAAAGCCCACCAAATCGGCCTCGAAAAGCTGGGCGTGACGCCACATCATCGCCGTTCTTACGCCCCGATAGCGAAGATATTGCGCGGCGAAACCGCCTAACACCCCCATATATGGTGGCTGTGGGGCGTATTGTGGATAAATGGACTCATAGCGGAATCCTTACAAGCTATTGGAATCATTTGCCTATTGACGGCGGACTCGCGATGACTCATGGTGTCGGCATGAGTAAAAAAGCCGCTAAGAAACTGCCTTTAGACGTGATTTTGCAGGGTGATTGCCTCGCGCAACTGCGCGCGCTGCCCGATGCCAGTGTTGATTTGGTGTTTGCTGACCCGCCTTACAACCTACAGTTGAAAAACGATCTGCACCGCCCCGATGCGTCCAAAGTCGATGCGGTGACCGATGATTGGGATAAATTTGACAATTTCGCGGCTTATGACAGCTTCACCCGCGCGTGGTTGGGCGAGGCCAAGCGGGTCTTGAAGCCAACCGGCACGCTTTGGGTTATCGGCTCTTATCATAATATTTTCCGCGTCGGCACGGCCTTGCAGGATCTCGGTTATTGGATTTTGAACGATATTATTTGGCGCAAAACCAATCCGATGCCGAATTTTCGCGGCACCCGCTTCACCAATGCCCATGAGACGCTGATTTGGGCGACACCCGACGAAAACGCGACCGGCTATACGTTTAATTATCAGGCGATGAAAACGCTGAATGATGATGTGCAAATGCGCTCTGATTGGAGCTTGCCGATTTGCAATGGCGGCGAGCGGCTGAAGGGCGATGACGGCGCGAAACTGCATCCGACGCAAAAGCCGGAGAGCTTGCTGCATCGCGTTTTGCTGGCTAGCACGCAGGCCGGTGACATTGTGCTCGACCCGTTTTTCGGCACCGGCACAACCGGCGCGGTGGCCAAAAAGTTGGGGCGCCATTTTATCGGCATTGAGGCCGAGGCCGATTATGCCGAAGCTGCGATGCAGCGCATTGGCCGGGTGAAAAAATTGAACGATGCCGAACTTGAACTGACGCAAAGCCCGAAAGCACAGCCGCGCGTCGCCTTTGGCACGTTGGTGGAGCGCGGGCTGGTAAAGCCCGGCATGCAGCTTTTCGGCCCGGCGCGTAAGGTGAAAGCCAAAGTGCGCGCTGACGGCTCGGTGAAATTGGGGGCGGAAAAAAACGCTCCCCCGGGAAGCGAATTGACCGGCTCCATTCATAAAATGGGCGCCGCCGCGCAAGGCGCGCCCAGCTGCAATGGCTGGACCTTCTGGCATTACAAGGATGGCGAAAAACTCGTGCCCATCGATAATCTCCGCCAAAAAGTGCGCGATGAGGGTTAGGGCTGAAAAAACCGACCGCATTTGTTATTTTTCAGTCAATCATTATGAATAGAGCCGCCGACAAGGTTAGTCCTTACGCGACGCTCATTATTTTTGTTCAATCTTCCCCTTTATTTTTGGCATGAAATTGATTTTCTGTGCGGCTTCTCGGCGCAAAAATGGATTGTTTCCATTTATTGTTGCAATTAACGCCACCCAAACGGCTCACTAAAAACAATTGCTTTGCATTTTTCAATGATGCCCCAAGACAGGTGGGCGACTTTAGCCTGACAGGTTAAAAATTGCCGCCCGCCTGTCTTGGGGCATCGGAAATGTGATTTGCCTAGCTACGCGTCTCCATCTCTACCGATGCCTTATCAGCCATTTTATCGTTCATTTTATCGCTCATTGACGATGATTGCGCCGACGATGGCATATATTCATTGGTGTCTTTGGTGTTGGTTTCCGGCTCGCCACGCATCAATGTGACCAGCAGATAAACGGCGACCACAACGGCGGTGGCCAATCCAAGACGAATAAGCATGCTCTCTCTCCTTCTTGTTCTTTTTGGAGCCCCCGAAAGCTAGCGTGGGTTTGCGCTTTCGTCAAATGTTCTGTTTCATTTCATTGTGTCGGAAAAAGTTAGAGCCTAAAATTATGAAGAAAGAAGAGAAAGGGAAGTTTTATGAGCGAACCGAAAGTTTTGCGCGAAAAGCGCGGCCAAACCAACATTATTACCATAAACCGTGTGGGCGTGCGCAATGCGGTGGATTCCGAAACCGCCGAGGCTTTGGAAGCGGCGTTTCGAGCGGGCGAGGCAGATGATGCGGTTGCGGTGCATATATTGACCGGCGCAGATGGGCATTTTTGCGCCGGTGCGGATTTGAAAACAGTGGCGGGCGCAAAGCAAAATTTTCGCCAAAAAGCCCCTATGGGCCCAAGCTGGCTTGAGCTTACCAAGCCGTCCATTGCGGCGGTAGAAGGTCACGCTGTGGCCGGTGGTTTGGAAATGTCGCTGCTGTGCGATCTGCGCGTCGCCGGACGCTCTGCCGTGTTTGGTATTTACTGCCGCCGCTGGGGTGTGCCGCTGGTTGATGGTGGCACGGTGCGCCTACCGCGCCTTATCGGCCAATCGCGGGCCATGGATATGATTTTGACGGGTCGTCCGGTCGGGGCTGAGGAGGCCTTGTCTTTCGGGCTGGCCAATCGGGTGGTTGATGATGGGGCGGCTTTGGATGCGGCGTTGGAAATTGCCGCGCAATTGGCCGCCTTTCCGCAAATTTGTATGCGCAATGATCGGCTCAGTGTTTTGCAACAATGGGGTTTGCCGATAGATGACGCGTTAAAATTTGAAAATCAAGTCGGTCAAAAAAGTCTGCAAGCCGGTGCAGCGGATGGCGCGGCGCGTTTTGTTGCAGGCAAAGGTCGCAGTGGCGATTTCTCCGATATTTAAAGCAGTACGGATTTCCAGATTTTTTGCATCAGGCTGGGCAGGGCGGCGGCGGCGAAATCGCGCGGATGCAGCCAAATATGGTCGGCGGGCTTGCGAAACCCTTTCGGCGCATGATGTGCGCATACCCGCAAGGTCAGGCGAAAATGGGTAAAAACATGCACGACCTCGCCATCGAGCGGCGTCCAGCCGGTCGGCATATCTTGCGGCAATGTGCTGTCATTGGCGGCATCCCAACCGGTTGAGGGAAAGCACAACATGCCGCCCAGTAGCCCTTTATCTGGGCGGCGATGCAACAGCACTTCGCCCTTGCTGTTTTCCAGCCAATAGACGGTGCCATGGCGTTCGGGCTTGGGCTTTTTCGGCGCGCGCTTGGGCAGGGTTTCTTGAAGCCCCGCTTGTTGCGCCGCGCAGCCTTTTTGCCACGGGCAAATCAGGCAATTTGGCCGTTTGGGCGTGCATAGGGTCGCGCCCAAATCCATCATGGCTTGCGCGAAATCGCCCGGCCGATGCGCCGGCACCAGCGCTGCATTTTTCTGTTTAATTTGCGGCTTTAATGCGGGCAGCGGCGTTTCCAAATGATAAAGCCGCGCCAGCACGCGCTCAATATTGCCGTCAACCGGTGCCGCTTGGCGGTTAAAGGCAATCGCCGCAATCGCTGCCGCCGTATAGGGGCCAATGCCGGGCAGGGTCAGTAATTTAGCTTCGCTATCGGGAAACCGCCCTGCATATGTATCAGCGACAAGGCGGGCGCATTTCAGTAAATTACGGGCGCGGCTGTAATAGCCCAGTCCGGCCCAAGCGGCCATGACCGCATCATCAGGCGCGGCGGCCAAAGCCTCAATCGTCGGAAACAGGGTGAGGAATTTTTCAAAATAGGGCTTTACCGTGATGACCGTGGTTTGCTGCAACATGATTTCTGACAGCCAAACATGATACGGGTCCGGCACAGTGCCGCGCGGCGCACGCCAAGGCAGGGTGCGGGCATTTTTGTCATACCAAGCGAGCAAAGCGGAAACAGGGTCAAAATTGGCGGGCATATGTGCTATGCTACTTAAATTGCATGAAGGAGCAAGCATGGCCTCGCAAAACTGGCGCGACATTCCGCCGACCAAACCGGCGCGTGGCTTTCAAGGCCGCTCGGTTGGCACGGTGCTGGGGCGCATTATTGCACCGACGCTGAAAAAGCGCGGTTTTCGGCAGATTGATATTCTGGCGCATTGGCCGATGATTGTCGGCGACCAGCTTGCCGCTTTGTCTTGTCCTGAACGCATATCGCGCAGTGGCCGCCTCTCGCCCGATGGCGGCGCGGTGTTGACTGTTAAAGTCGAGGGCGCGATGGCTTTGGAAGTGCAGCATATGTCGCCGCTTATTTTGGAACGCATCAACCAGCATTATGGTGCCGGTTCGATTACGCGGCTGAATATTGTGCAAGGGCCACTGCCGCTGGATTATCTCAACGCGCAGAAAAAACGCCAAACGCCGCTGACCGAGAGCGAATTAGATGATGCCGAGGCAGCGCTTGAGGGCTTTGAGAGCAGCCGCTTGAAACAGGCTTTGGCGCGGCTCGGCGCAAGGGTGAAGCGCAAAAGCCGATAAAGGCACAAATTGGACGGGCTTTGGCGGGCGCAACTTGTCCACAGGCGGCTTCAGCGCAGGCCGGTGAATAAGACTCTTTTAGCTATGGTGGGATATACTCAACGCAACCATTCGATTCGGGAGTCCCTTGCGTGTCCAAACAAAATCAAATCATTATCGCTATCGCCATTATTGCCATTATCGGCCTGACCGCTTTGTTCGGAACCGGCGATAACGCGCCCCAGCAAGTCCAAGTAACACAAGATGTCACGGGCGAGATGAGCGATGAGAGCAATCAAAACGAAGCGGGTGCTGCTGCGCCTCTCGACACATCGGGCTTGGGGCCGCTTGAAACACCCAATCCGCTTGGCGAGATTATGTTGGGCGCGCGCAATACGCCGGTGACGATTGTTGAGTATTCTTCGCTCACATGCCCGCATTGCGGCGCGTTTCACCGCGAAACACTGCCCGATTTGAAAGAAAAATATATTGATAAAGGCTTGGTGAAAATTTACTTCCGACCCTTTCCATTTGACCCATATGCAACGGCAGGGGCGATGTTGGCGCATTGCGTCGCGCCCAAAGCACGGGTGACATTTCTCGATATTTTGTTCAAGCGGCAGCAGCAATGGATTCAGGCCGAGCAGCCAATGGACGCCTTGCAGGGCATGGCCAAGCAAGCCGGTTTGTCGGAGGGCGATTTTGTCGTTTGCCTGAAAGACCAAAACCGTCTCGATGGGATTCGGCAAATGCAGACCGCAGCGGCGGAAGAATTGGGCGTGCGCTCAACCCCGACATTTTTCATCAATGGTGCAAAATTAGAGGGCAATCAGCCACTCGCCGCGTTTGAAAAAATCATTAAACCGCTCGTGGTCGGTTATGAGGGGACGCAGTAAATGAAATTTGATCGTCTGCGCCTGACCGGCTTCAAATCTTTCGTCGAACCCGTTGACCTCGACATTCTGCCCGGCATGACCGGCATTGTCGGGCCGAATGGCTGCGGCAAATCTAATTTGCTGGAAGCCTTGCGTTGGGTGATGGGCGAGACCTCTTATAAATCCATGCGCGGTTCGGGCATGGAAGATGTGATTTTCTCCGGCACCAATACGCGTCCGGCGCGCAATCATGCCGAAGTGGTTTTGATGCTCGATAATGCGGCGCGCGAAGCGACGGCTGAATTTAATGACAGTGACAATATTGAAGTTGTGCGGCGCATTGAACGCGATGTCGGTTCGGCCTATCGCATTAATGGACGCGATGTGCGCGCCCGCGATGTGCAGCTTATGTTTGCCGATGCCTCAACCGGC
>FZLQ01000003.1 GCA_900197605.1 Phyllobacteriaceae bacterium Water-Bin73 | reverse complement strand
CGCAGGCGGGGCAGGCTCGGCACGCCATCCATAATGGCGCGCACCAGATGCCCCAAGCCCGATTGCGCTTTATCGCCGACACCAATATCGGGGCCATAAGAGGTAATATCGACGCCGGTCAGCACAATTTCCTGATGGCCGTCCTCCACCAGCGCCTGACAGCGCGCCACCACATTGGCGACCGGCACGGAACGCGAATTGCCGCGGCCATAAGGGATAATGCAAAATGTGCAGCGATGGTCGCAGCCGGTTTGCACTTGCACAAAGGCGCGCGCGCGCCCGCTTTGCGGCGCAGGCGGCAGGGCGGTGGCTTGTGTTTGGTGCATAATATCGCCAATAGCCGAGCCGTCTTGGCGATAGCTGGTCGCGTGCAGTTTTTCTTCATTGCCCAAAACGCGGTCAACTTCCGGCATGGCGGTAAAGGTTTCGGCATTGGTCTGGGCGGCGCAGCCGGTGACAATCACCGATTGCCCGTCGCGTTTGGCTTTGCGCGCCGCTTGACGGGCTTGGCGCAGCGCTTCGCCGGTAACCGCACAGCCATTAATAATCGTGGTGTCTTTCAGCCCCGCCGCATGGGCCAAAGCCTCGACACTATCGCCTTCCAGCGCGTTAAGACGGCAGCCGAAATTTTCAACGCGCAAGCTCATAGGGTCACTGCCGCGTCAAAATCATGGGCAACGGGGCCGGTCATGAGAAGATGGGTGTCGGGTTGATAATCAATCATCAGCACATCAGTAGCATTATCATCCTGATTATAGGGCGGGCGCACCGTCACCGCGCCGGGCGCGCAAAGCCCTTGCGCGATGGCCGCGACCGCCGTGGCGCAAGCGCCGGTGCCGCAGGCTTTGGTCAGGCCGACACCGCGTTCCCATGTATCGAGGCGGATAAGATTATCGCCTTGCAAGCTGGCAAAATTAATATTGGCGCGCTGGGGAAAAGCCGTATGGCGCTCTAGCTGAAAACCATATTGCGCCGCCAAACCGGCTGTGCCGGTTGCCACAAAAATAACACCATGCGGATTGCCGACATCGACCGGTAGCGCATCGGGCAAGTCTTGATGCAGGCTCATGGCCGCACCGATTTTGGGCAGTGGCATGGCGACTTGAACGTTATGTGTTGCTGTCGCGTCATGACCATTGCTTTGGCTGTTGCAGGCCAGCGCACCGCCAAGCGTGTCAATCAGGCAGGCGCTGTGGCCCCGTTGCGCCATATAAGCGGCGACCGCGCGCGTGCCGTTACCGCAGGCCTCAACCTCGCTGCCATCGGCATTGAAAATTTGCATAAAAATATCGCCGCCGTTTTTGGGCGGATGAATGACTAAAAGCTGGTCGCAGCCTTTGGTCGTGTCATGATCGCGCGCTGCCAAATCGCGCACATTATCGGGCGATAAGGCCAGGTCCCGATCGCGCGCGTCAATAATGACGAAATCATTGCCCAAGCCGTTCATCTTGCTAAAGGCGATGGTGGTTGTCATATTCATTGTGCCTATATAGGCGTTTCAGCCGCCAAACGCCATATGGCTTTGCGTGTTGCTTGACTTATCGCGCTTGCCTGCCTATTTTGCCGCCACTTCTACATAGAAGCACTTTTTGAATTGGTTTCAGTCCCCGAAACATATGGGCGGGACGAAATCGCCACCCGTCAGCAAGTTTTGCCCGCGGGTGCATTTTTGGTTGAAGGCTTTTGGGCAGCATGTTTGACACGCTGAGTGAAAATCTGGGTTCTATTTTTGACCGCTTGACGCGGCGCGGTGCGCTGTCTGAAGCGCAGGTCGAAGAAGCGCTGGGCGAAATTCGAAAAGCCCTGTTGGAAGCCGATGTTGCCCTGCCGGTCGTGCGCAGCTTTATCGATCAAGTGCGGCCGCTTGCGGTCGGCAGCAATGTGCTGAAATCGGTAACGCCCGGCCAACAAGTCATTAAAATCGTCAATGATGCGCTGATTGACATGCTGGGCGCGCCCGCGCCGCTTAAATTTGATGCCGTGCCGCCCGTGGTGATGATGATGGTCGGCCTGCAAGGCTCGGGTAAAACCACCTCCACCGGCAAGCTGGCGAAATTCATTACCGAGACTGAAAAGCGTAAAGTGCTGATGGCGTCGCTGGATACACAACGCCCCGCCGCCATGCAGCAATTGGCGGTTTTGGGCGAACAGACCGGTATTCAGACCCTGCCCATTGTCGATGGGCAAGCGCCGGTTGATATCGCCAAGCGCGCCGTGCAAGCGGGTAAGCTGGGCGGTTTTGATGTGGTCATGCTCGATACGGCAGGCCGCACCAATGCCGATGAAGCGCTGATGGCGGAAATGGCGGCGATTGAAAAAGCTGCCGCGCCGACAGAAACGCTTTTGGTTGCCGATAGTCTGACCGGTCAAGAGGCCGTCAATATTGCCGCGCAATTTGCCGCCCGCGTGACGCTGAGCGGTATTTTGCTGACCCGCGCCGATGGCGATGGTCGCGGCGGCGCGGCGCTCTCCATGCGTTATGTCACCGGTGTGCCGATTAAGTTTCTGGGCGTCGGTGAGGCGATTGACAAGCTTGAACTATTTGACCCGCAGCGTCTCGCCAATCGCATTTTGGGCATGGGTGATGTCGTCGGTCTGGTTGAAAGAGCCGCCGAGACAATGGATGCGGAAAAAGCCGAAAAAATTGCGGCGCGCATGAAAAAAGGCCAGTTCACGCTGGACGATATGGCCGCGCAGTTAAAACAAATGCAAGCCATGGGCGGCATGAGCGGCGTGTTGGGCATGCTGCCGAGCTCTTTATTGGGCGGCGGTAAGATGAAAAAGCAATTGGCCGCGTTGGATATGGATGAGCGCGAGCTGCTGCGCCAAGCAGCGATTGTGTCCTCCATGACGCGCGGGGAACGCGATAATCCGAAATTGATGAATGCCAGCCGCAAACGCCGCGTCGCCGGTGGCTCGGGCACATCTGTGCAAGACGTCAATAAAGTGCTGAAAATGCACCGCCAAATGGCCGATATGATGAAGAAAATGGGCAAGGGCGGCCTCGCCAATATGATGGGCGGCCTTACCGGAAGTATGGGCGGCAATATGGGTGCCAATATGGAAGGCGGTTCGATGCCGCAAATGCCCTCACTTGACCCGAATAATTTGCCCGATCTCTCAAAACTAGGCGGCGATGCGCCGGCTGATTTTTTGAAGGGTTTGGGTCTGCCGAATAGTGGACCGAAAAAGAAATAGGTCCTGACTGAATGCTGTTTTTTGAAAGGAAATTGAAATGGCTTTGAAAATTCGTATGTCGCGTGGCGGTTCGAAAAAACGTCCCTTTTACCGCATTGTGGTGGCTGATAGCCGGATGCCGCGTGATGGTCGCTATATTGAAAAGCTGGGCACTTATAACCCGCTATTGTCGAAAGATGGCGGCGAGCGTGTGAAGCTTGACACCGACCGGGCCAAGCATTGGCTCGACCAGGGTGCCAAGCCGTCTGACCGCGTTTCTCGTTTTCTCGACGATGCCGGCCTTTGGAAGCGCGAAGCGCGCAATAATCCTGAAAAAGCCAAGCCGGGTCTGAAAGCGCAAGAACGTCTCGAAGCGCAAAAAGAGGCTGAGGAAGAAGCCAAGCGCGCCGCTGAAGAAGCCGCCGCTGTTGAAGAAGCCCCTGCCGAAGAAGCTGCTGCTGAAGAAGCACCTGCCGAAGAAGCCCCTGCTGAAGAAGCTGCTGCTGAAGAGGCTGCTGCTGAAGAAGCCCCTGCTGAAGAAGCTGCTGCTGAAGAAGCACCTGCTGAAGAAGCACCTGCTGAAGAAGCCCCTGCTGAAGAGGCTGCCGAAGAGGAAGCTTCTGAGGAAGACAAGGCCGAGTAAATGGCGACGCGGCCTGAGCGCATGGCGGTTGTGGCCCCTGAGGGCTATGTCTGCTTATGCGTTATCGGGCCGCCGCATGGCGTGCGCGGGGCGGTAAAGGCGAAATGTTTCGCTGAGAATATTGCCGACCTCGCCGCCTATGGCCCGCTCAGTAATGGGCAAGGCCAAGACTTCAAAATCACTTCGGCAAAGCCCGATAAAATCGGCGCAAGGCTGACGCTGGAGGGCGTGAACAGCCGCGAAGCGGCAGAAGCCCTGCGCGGCACGGCGTTGTTTTTGGCGCGCGAGAAACTGCCCCGATTGACCGATGATGATGATTTTTACCATGCCGACCTTATCGGCTTGCGCGTGCAAGACGCGGCGGGTGCGCCGCTGGGCACGGTTTCGGGCGTGCATAATTTCGGGGCCGGTGATTTGCTGGAAGTGGCGCTGGATGCGGAGACGATGTTTTACCCGTTCACCAAAACCATTGTGCCGCAGATTGATATTGCCGCCGGATATTTGACCCTTGTGCCGCCCAAAGAAGATGAGGCGCGGCCTCCCGAACAAACTACTCAACAGGCCGCAAAAAAAAACGGGAAGACAAATAAGTGAGCTTCGCCGCGCATATCATCACCGCCTATCCCGACATGTTTCCCGGGCCCTTGGGCGAAAGCCTGCAAGGCCGCGCTTTGGCCGATGGCCTATGGCGCATGACAATGCATGATTTGCGCGATTTCGGTGTCGGCAAGCATCAAAATATCGACGACACGCCGGCCGGTGGTGGGCCCGGCATGGTATTGCGCGCCGATGTGGCGGCCGCCGCGGTTGACCATGTCACGGCGCAAAACCCGCTACCGGTCATTTTGCCTAGCCCGCGTGGTGGCCCTTTCACCCAATCTTTGGCGCAAGAATGGGCCAAGGGCGACGGGCTGATTTTTATCTGCAACCGCTTTGAAGGGGTCGATGAGCGCTTTATCGCGGCGCGTCAACCGCTGGAAGTCTCATTGGGTGATTATGTGCTGGGCGGCGGCGAAATAGCCGCCATGGTGATGCTGGAAGCCATATTGCGGCTGGTGCCGGGGGTGATGGGCAAGCTCGAAAGCGGCGCTGATGAGAGCTTTTCACCGGCCAATGACGGGCTGTTGGAATATCCGCAATATACAAGGCCGCAAAGTTTTGAAGGCCTCGATATCCCCGATGTGGTGACCGGCGGTGACCATAAGAAATTGGCCGCATGGCGGCGCGCTCAGGCCGAGGCCTTGACGCAAAACCGCCGAGCTGATTTATGGGCCGATTTTCTAAAGCGGAAAAAGTGATAAAGCGGCGATTTTACGCGCAAAAAAGGGTGACAAGCCTGTCTGCCCGTGCTAAATCGCCCCAACTCGTGCCGAAAGGCGTGACTTTGTTTACCGAAATTCGCCATTGCCCTTATGGGCGGCGCCCTTAAAGGGATCAGACTGATGAATGTGATTGAAGAGATTGAACGCGAGCACATGGCCGAACTGACGGCTGAGAAATCCGTGCCTGATTTTCAACCGGGCGATACGGTGAAGGTCAATGTGAAGGTGATTGAGGGCACGCGCGAACGTATTCAGGCGTTTGAAGGCGTGTGCATTGCCCGCGCCGGTGGCGGTCTCAATGAAAACTTCACCGTGCGCAAAATTTCTTACGGCGAAGGCGTCGAGCGCGTTTTCCCGATTTATTCGCCTTTGGTTGACAGCATTGAGCTGATGCGCCGTGGCCGCGTGCGCCGCGCCAAGCTGTATTATTTGCGTGGCTTGACCGGTAAGGCAGCGCGTATTGTTGAGCGTCGCTTGAAGACCACAAAAGCCGACGCCAAGGCGGAGGCGACACCAAATAAAATTATTGAGCAGGAAGCGGCTCAAGAAGAGACAGGCGCCGAAAGCGAAGCTTAAGCGCCCTCTTCAAAAAGCCCCCCAGCCAATCAAATATCAGGGGCCGGCATCAACCCGCCGCCTCATGAAACAGAGGCAAGCAAAGGCAGAATGATGACCGGAACAACTCTTTACGATAAAATTTGGGACGCCCATTTGGTGGCGGCAGATGCGGACGGCAATTCGCTTTTATATATTGACCGCCATTTGGTGCATGAAGTGACCAGCCCGCAAGCCTTTGAAGGTCTGCGTATGGCGGGGCGAAGCCCGCGCGCGCCGCATAAAACACTGGCCGTGGCCGATCATAATATTCCGACCACCAATCGCGCCGGTGGCTTGGCCGCCATTGATGACCCGGAAAGCAAGCTGCAAATCGAGACGCTGGAAAATAACTGCGCCGAATTTGGCATTGATTATTTGCCGATGGACGATATTCGCCAAGGCATTGTGCATGTCGCCGGTCCCGAACAGGGTTTCACCCTACCGGGCCTGACCATTGTATGTGGTGATAGCCATACCTCGACACATGGCGCCTTTGGCGCTTTGGCGCATGGCATTGGCACCTCAGAAGTTGAGCATGTGCTGGCCACGCAAACGCTGATACAGGGCAAGGCGAAAAACTTCCGCATTAATGTGGTCGGCGACGCGCCGGCCCATGTCACGGCAAAGGATATTGCGCTGGCCATTATTGGCGAGATTGGCACAGCCGGTGGCACCGGCTATGTGCTGGAATATGCCGGTGAAGCGATTGAGGCTTTGTCGATGGAAGGGCGCATGACCTTGTGCAATATGTCCATTGAAGCGGGTGCGCGCGCCGGATTGGTCGCGCCCGATGCCAAGACATTTGAGTTTTTGAAAGACCGCCCGCGTGCCCCCAAAGGCGCGGATTGGGAGGCTGCCGTGGCTTATTGGCAGACGCTGAAATCTGACGAGGGAGCGGTGTTTGACAAAGAGATTACCATTAACGCCGCTGACCTGCCGCCGCTGGTAACTTGGGGCACCAGCCCGCAAGACGTGATTGCGGTGGACGGCCATGTGCCCGACCCGTCGGCGATTGCCGATGAAGGCCGCCGCAAAGCGACCGAGCGCGCGCTTGATTATATGGGGCTGAGCGCCGGCACACCCATGCAAGAAGTGGCGATTGACCGGGTGTTTATCGGCTCGTGCACCAATAGTCGGATTGAAGATTTACGCGCCGCCGCCGCGATTGCCAAAACCGGCAAAGTCGCCGCCAGCGTCAACGCCATGGTCGTGCCGGGCTCAGGCTTGGTGAAACAACAAGCCGAGGAAGAAGGCTTGGATAAAATTTTCATCGCTGCCGGTTTTGATTGGCGCGAGCCGGGGTGCTCCATGTGTTTGGCGATGAATGCCGATAAGCTGGCCCCGGGTGAGCGTTGCGCGTCAACCTCGAACCGAAATTTTGAAGGCCGTCAGGGCCGCGGCGGGCGCACCCATTTAGTATCGCCGGAAATGGCGGCGGCGGCTGCTTTGGCCGGTCATTTTGTTGATATTCGCGACCTGAAAGCGGAGGGCTGATTCATGGAAAAATTCGATAAACTCACCGGCATTGCCGCGCCGCTCGATATTATCAATGTTGATACGGATATGATTATCCCGAAGCAGTTTTTGAAAACCATTCAGCGTTCGGGGCTGGGCAAAAACCTGTTTGACGAAATGCGCTATACGCCGGAAGGCGATGAGATTGCCGATTTTGTGCTCAATCAACCGGCCTATCGCGCGGCGCAAATTTTGGTGGCCGGCGATAATTTCGGCTGCGGCTCGAGCCGCGAACACGCGCCCTGGGCCTTGCTGGATTTTGGTATTAGCTGCGTTATCGCGCCAAGTTTTGCTGATATTTTTTATAATAATTGCTTCAAAAACGGCATTTTGCCGATTGTGCTGCCGCAAGAAGATGTCGATAAATTAATGGATGATTCCAAGCGCGGTGCCAATGCGACTGTCAGCATTGATTTGGAAAGCCAGACGATTAAAGGCCCTGATGGCGGCGAGATTTCATTCGAGGTCGATGCGTTTAGAAAACAATGCCTGCTCGAAGGTCTCGATGATATCGGTCTGACCTTGCAAAAAGCCGCCGCCATTGATGATTACGAAGCCCGGCTTGACGCGCAGGCGTGGCGCTAAGCCGGACGCTGTGACAGTAAACAGAAGGTAAAAAATGGAAAAGATTCTTATCCTGCCGGGCGATGGTATCGGCCCTGAAGTAATGGGCGAAGTGCGCCGCATCATTGATTGGTTCGGCACATATCGCGGCTTTCAGGTGACGCTCGACGAAGACCTTGTCGGCGGCTGCGCCTATGACGCGCATGGCGCAGCGATTTCTGACGCCGCCATGCAAAAAGCCCATGACGCCGATGCGGTTTTGCTGGGCGCGGTGGGCGGCCCGAAATGGGATAATGTCGCCTATGAAGCGCGCCCCGAAGCCGGGCTGTTGCGTTTGCGGGCGGATTTGGAATTATTCGCCAATTTGCGTCCGGCCATTTGCTTTGCCGCTTTGGCCGATGCCTCATCGCTCAAGCGCGATTTGGTTGAAGGCTTGGATATTATGATTGTCCGCGAGCTGACCGGCGGGGTTTATTTCGGCGAGCCGCGCGGCATTGAAGAGCTCGGTAATGGTCAACGTCGCGGTGTGAATACGCAAGTTTATGAGACTTATGAGATTGAGCGCATTGCCCGCGTCGCCGGTGATTTGGCGATGAAGCGCGGCAAAAAACTCGCCTCATCTGAAAAACGCAATGTGATGGAAAGCGGCCTGTTGTGGCATGAAGACGTCACCCGCGTGATTGGCGCAGAATTTCCCGAAATTGAATTGGAACATGTGCTGGCCGATAATTGCGCCATGCAGCTTGTGCGCAATCCCAAACAATATGATGTGCTGGTCACGGATAATTTATTTGGCGATATTCTCTCAGATATTGCCGCCATGTTGACCGGCTCATTGGGCATGTTGCCGTCGGCCTCATTGGGTGCGCCCGATGCTGCCAGCGGTCGCGCCAAAGCGCTTTACGAACCTGTGCATGGCTCTGCGCCTGATATTGCGGGCCAAGAAAAAGCCAATCCGATTGCCTCCATTATGAGTTTTGCGATGGCGCTGCGCTATACATTTGACCGTGGGGAAGATGCGGATTTATTGGAAAATGCGGTCACGGCAGTGCTCGATAAGGGCGTGCGCACCGGCGATATTATGCAAGCCGATATGCAATTGGTCGGCACAAGCGGCATGGGCGATGCGGTATTGGCCGCGCTCGCTGAATTGGGGGCGTAAGATAATGGCTTATGTAATCGCAGTCGTTGGCGCGACCGGTAATGTCGGGCGCGAAATGCTGAATATTTTGGACGAGCGCAAATTCCCCATTGCGCGGCTTGATGCTTTGGCGTCGCGGCGCAGTCAGGGGCGCGAGGTGAGTTTCGGCGACAAGACGCTGAAATGCCAAGCGCTTGAGCATTATGATTTCAACAAAGCCGATATTGCGCTATTTGCCTGCGGCTCCGGCCCGACCAAAGAATATGCGCCCAAAGCGGCGAAAGCCGGTTGCGTGGTGATTGATAATTCATCGCTTTACCGCATGGAAGAAGACGTGCCGTTGATTGTGCCGGAAGTAAACCCGCAAGATATTGCCGGTTACACAAAGCGCCATATCATCGCCAATCCAAATTGCTCAACCGCGCAGCTTGTTGTCGCGCTCAAGCCGCTGCATGATTTGGCGCGCATTAAACGCGCCGTGGTGGCGACTTACCAATCTGTTTCGGGTGCGGGCAATGCGGCGATGGACGAATTATTCACCCAAACGCGGGGCATTTTCGTCAATGATGAGATGAAGCGCGAAAACTTTACCAAGCAGATTGCCTTTAACGTCATTCCGCATATTGATGTGTTTATGAAAGATGGCGCGACCAAAGAAGAATGGAAAATGGTCGTCGAGACGCAAAAAATGCTCGACCCTGATATTGCCATGAGCACGACTTGCGTGCGCGTGCCGGTTTTTGTCGGCCATTCTGAAGCCGTGCATATTGAGTTTGAAAGCGCGGTGTCGCTGGAAGATGCGCGTGCCGCTTTGGAAGCCGCGCCGGGCGTTTTGGTTGTCGATCGCCGCGAAGATGAGGGCTATGTTACGCCGGTTGAATGTGTCGGTGAATTTGAAACCTTTGTCTCGCGCTTGCGCGTTGATGACAGTGTCGAGCACGGCCTTGCCCTGTGGGTGGTGTCTGATAATTTGCGCAAAGGCGCAGCGCTAAACGCTGTGCAAATTGCCGAATTGCTGGTCGAAAAACATCTGACGCAAAGCCGCATCAAGCAGGACTGAAATTAAGCGTCTAAATATTCAGCTTATCTTGAATGGCGGCGGCAGCCATTTGCACCGGCCCATGTGGCAGGCTTTTGGTTTCCATATTGGTCGCCGCCATTTGTCCCAAAGTCGCACAGGCTATGCCCAGCGCTTTCGGGTCGTCATTGAGATGAAGCGCCAAATAAAGCGCGCCAAAAAAATCGCCCATGCCATAGGGCGCTTCGGGAGCTTTGGCGGTTTCACAGCGCAAAATATCCGCACCAATGCTCAATGTGGCAATGCGCCCCGCCGGTGCCGGCGCGGAGGTGACAACCATATGGGCAATGCCCAAATCGCGCGCCGCATCGATAATCTCGACCTCATCGGCAAAACCGTCACGGCCTGACAGCATTTGTAATTCAAACAGATTGGGTGTCGCCATATCGGCCAAAGGCAAAAGCCGGTCGCGCAGCCCGTGCATCACATTTTCGGGCAGATAAAGTTTTTCATGGTCGCCGCAAATCGGGTCGCAGCAATAAAAAACATCGCGCTTCACGGCTTTGATACCGGCGATAATTTGCGCCGCCGCATCAATATGGGCCGGGCTTGGCAAATAGCCGGTCAGCACGGCCGTGCAATTATCAAGCGCGCCTGCGGCCAGCAACCAATCGGCAATCTCAATCATGCGCTCGGGTTCAACCGGCCCGCCCGCCGGTGCGCCCTGTTCGGGGAAAGCCGCCGGATGGGCAGATAGTAAAGTTGTCGGTAGGGTAATGGTCTCAAACCCCATTGCCCGCAATGCCGGCATGGTGGCTTTTAAGCCGACCAAACCGCTAACCACTTGGCTTGATATAATAAAGACGCTACGCCTGCCTTTGGACATGCTTATTGCTCCCACACAACTGAGCGTTAAACTGTCTATGATATTAGGTGGAGATTCTTGCAAATGACATCTGAAAAAACCGAGATGAAAATAAGACCGCGGCGATCGGCGCTTTATATGCCGGGGGCCAATCGGCGGGCTTTGGAAAAAGCCAGAACCCTGTCGGCTGATTGCTTAATTCTGGATTTGGAAGATGCCGTCGCGCCCGATGCCAAAACCGAGGCGCGGGCGCAAATTTGCACCATGCTGGGTGACGGCGGTTATGGCGCGCGCGAAATTGTGGTGCGCATTAATGCGCCCGATACGATTTGGGGTGACGCGGATATGGCCGCGCTTGGCGAGCTGCCTGCGGCGGCGCGCCCCGATGCCATATTGGCGCCCAAAGTTTCAACCCCACAAGAAATAGACGCGCTGAGCGCGCATCTACCGCCCGACACGGCTTTGTGGATTATGGTCGAAACGCCGGAGGCGATTTTTAATATTGAAAAACTGGCGGCGCGGGCGACAGATTCGCCGCTTTCTTGTTTGGTGATGGGCACGAATGATTTGGCCAAAGAATTGCGCGCCGCTTTGGTGCCGGGTCGCGCACCCTTGCTGAGCGCTTTGTCGATGGCAATGCTGGCGGCGCGGCAATATGGGCTGAGCATTTTGGACGGCGTGTTTAACGATATTGCCGATGCGGCAGGTTTTGCTGCGGAATGCCGCCAGGGCGCGGATATGGGGTTTGACGGCAAAACGCTTATTCATCCCAGCCAGCTTGCCGCATGTAATGAGATATTTGCGCCATCGGAAGAAGACGTGGCGCAGGCACGCGATGTGGTGGCGGCGTTTGCCGCGCCTGAAAATGCCGGTCAGGGCGTATTAAAGGTAAACGGCAAAATGACGGAACTCTTGCATCGCGATATTGCCGTGCGGCTGATTGCCATTGCCGATGCAATTGCTGATGCAGGCAAAGATATTGTGACGAAAGATTAAGCCCCTTATGTTGATTTTATGAGTGAAACGCCACATCAAACCGGTCGCTATTTCGAGCATTTCGCGCTTGGCGACGTGATTGAGCATGCCGTGCCGCGCACGCTGGGCCAGGGCGATGCGTCTTTATATCAAGCGCTTTATGGCGCGCGTAATCCGCTATTTTGCGCCCAGCCTTTTGCCGTCGCATTGGGGCTGGCCGATATCCCATTGGATAATTGGCTGGTGTTTCATATTGTTTTCGGCAAATCCGTGCCCGATATTTCGCGTCATGCCGTGGCCAATTTGGGCTATGCGCAGGGCCGGTTTTTGGCTCCCGTCTATGCCGGTGACACGCTCAGCGCGGCCTCTCACATTATTGGCTTGCGGCAAAATAAAAGCGGCGAAAGCGGCTTGGTGATGGTCGAAACCACCGGCACCAATCAACGCGGCGAGGCCGTGCTGAACTATACGCGCTGGGTGATGGTCAAAAAACAACATCGCCAAGCAGCCTCATCTGACGCTGTGCCTGACACTGTCTGGCCGCAACCGGCACCGGTGATTGCGGCAGATGCGCTCCCCCTGCCGCAGGCCGATTTCAGCGCATGGGATATTAAAGCGACAGGCAGTCCGCTTTTGTTTGATGATTATGAGACGGGTATGAAAATTGCGCATGGCGATGGCACAACGCTGGAGGAGAGCGAGCATATGCTGGCGACGCGGCTTTATCAAAATAACGCCGCCGTGCATTTTGACGCGCATTTACAAAGCCAAAGCCGCTTCGGCAAAAGGCTGATTTATGGCGGCCATATGATATCGCATGCCGCCGCAATGGCGTTTAACGGGCTGGCCAATTTGGCTGGCTATGCAGCGCTGAATGGTGGCACGCATGTCGCGCCGTGTTTTGCCGGTGACACTTTATATGGCTGGTCTGAGGTTTTGGAAAAGGCCGCTTTGCCCGGGCGCGACGATGTCGGCGCGCTGCGCTTGCGCCATGTTTTGGTGAAAAACCAAACCCCGCAAGAGGGTCAATTTGCGCTCAAAAAAGACGTTGATGCAGCCAAACAAGACTATGCCGATAATGTCGTGCTCGACCTTGATGTTTGGGCTTATATGGCGCGTCGCCGGAACGCTTGAGACTGAAATTGAGACGCGATTTCGGCTGCCGGAGGCGGCATCATATGGCGGTGTTTCGTGCGACTGCCTGTCGCGTCTTCTGTTTTTCCACTCGCCTGCATTTTGTGTATAGTCAAAAGCCGAAATGAGGAGCTTAGGGCATGTCCGAACACAGCAAGCCGGAACTTAAGGCGCGGCCTTTATCGCCGCATATCCAGATTTATCGCTGGACGCTGACCATGATGTTGTCGATTTTGCATCGGGCGACCGGCGTTGCGCTTTATGCAGGCACAGCGCTTTTGGCTTGGTGGTTATTGGCCGCCGCATCGGGGCCCGATGCTTATGCCACGGTGCAGGCCGTGTCCTCGGCTTGGTATGGGCGCTTGGTTTTATTCGGCTATACATGGGCTTTGTTTCACCACATGTTTGGCGGTATTCGCCATTTGATTTGGGATACCGGGCGCGGTTTTGACCTCAAACATGTTGAAATTTTGGCCCGCATCACGGCTTTCACGCCGCCCGTTTTGACGCTTGGCGTCTGGTTTGCGGCTTATCTTTATCTGGGAGCTTTCTAATGGCTGATATGCGCACACCTTTATCGCGCGCGCGCGGTCTCGGCTCGGCCAAAAAAGGCACTGAGCATTTCTGGATGCAGCGCGTCACCGCGCTGGCCAATATCCCGCTGATGATGTTTCTCGTCGGCGCGCTGGTTGTCCATGCGGGCAGCGATTACACCACCATGACCGGCTTTTTGGGCAACCCATTTGTCGGTGTGTTGATGCTGCTGCTGATTTTTTCAGCCTGTTATCATATGCGGCTGGGGCTGCAAGTGGTGATTGAAGATTATATTCACGGCGAAGCGACCAAATTGCTGGCGCTGATTGCCAATCAGTTTTTCACCCTGACCATTGCCGTCGCATGCGCGCTGGCAGTCGCCAAGCTGGTTATCGGCTAGCGGTCAGCAGAGGAGATAAAAATGAGTTCTCATGCGTTTACCGATCATCAATTTGACGTTGTCGTTGTCGGCGCCGGTGGGTCCGGCTTGCGGGCGGCTTTGGGCTGCGCCGAGCGCGGTCTGAAAACGGCGTGTATTTCCAAAGTCTTTCCAACCCGCTCGCATACGGTTGCGGCGCAAGGCGGTATTTCTGCCGCGCTTGGCAATATGGGCGATGATGATTGGCGGTGGCATATGTATGACACGGTCAAAGGCTCTGACTGGCTGGGCGACCAAGATGCGATTGAATATTTATGTCGCAATGCGCCTGAAGCGGTTTACGAGCTGGAGCATTTCGGCGTGCCGTTTTCGCGCACGGAAGAAGGCAAGATTTATCAACGCCCGTTTGGCGGCATGACGACAAATTTCGGCGAAGGCATTGCCCAGCGCACTTGCGCCGCTGCCGACCGCACGGGGCATGCTATTTTGCACACGCTTTATGGCCAATCCTTGCGCCATGAAACGGAATTTTTCATTGAATATTTTGCGCTCGATCTGATGATGGAAGATGAGCGTTGTGTCGGTGTCACGGCGCTGGATATGTCAACCGGCGAGCTGCACCGCTTTCAAGCCAAGCAAGTCATTCTGGCGACCGGCGGTTATGGTCGCGCTTATTTCTCTGCGACCTCAGCCCATACATGCACAGGCGATGGCTCGGCGATGGTTATTCGCGCCGGTCTGCCCTTGCAGGATATGGAATTTGTGCAGTTTCACCCGACCGGCATTTATGGCGCGGGTTGCCTGATTACCGAAGGGTCGCGCGGCGAGGGCGGTATTCTTATCAATTCCGAGGGCGAACGCTTTATGGAGCGTTATGCGCCAAGTGCCAAAGACTTGGCCTCACGCGATGTGGTATCGCGTTCGATGACGATTGAAATTCGCGAAGGCCGCGGTGTCGGCCCGAATAATGACCATATTTATCTGCATCTCGACCATTTGGACCCTGATGTGCTGGCCGAGCGCCTGCCGGGGATTTCCGAAAGCGCGCGCATTTTCGCCGGTGTCGATGTCACCAAAGAGCCGATACCGGTCTTGCCGACAGTGCATTATAATATGGGCGGTATCCCGACCAATTATCATGGCGAAGTGTTGAACCCCAGCGCCGACCAGCCCGAGCGCACCGTGCCCGGTCTGATGGCTATTGGCGAAGCGGCTTGTGTGTCGGTTCACGGCGCCAATCGTCTGGGCTCCAATTCGCTGATTGACCTTGTCGTGTTCGGGCGCGCTTCGGCCATTCGCACGGCAGAGATTGTTGACCCGAATGCAGGCTTTGCGCCTTTGGCGGCCAATGCCGGTGATAATGCGATTGAGCGTCTTGAGCGCTTCCGCAATGCCAATGGCTCGACCCCGACGGCTGAATTGCGCCTCGAAATGCAAAAAGCCATGCAAGAAAATTGCGCGGTTTTCCGCACCGGTGATGTGCTCGAAGAGGGCTGTCAGCGCATGCAAAATGTGGTTAAGGGCATGGATGATATCGGCATTGCCGACCGCTCAATGATTTGGAATTCCGACCTGATTGAGACGTTGGAATTTGACAATCTCATTGTGCAAGCGATTGCCACAGTGGAAGGGGCCAATGCGCGCAAAGAAAGCCGTGGCGGCCATGCGCGCGAGGATTTCCCGGAGCGCGATGACGAAAACTGGATGAAGCACACGCTGGCCTATGTCGATGCCAAAGGCAAAGCGACCATTGATTATCGTGGCGTGCATAACTTCACCCTGACCAATGAGGTCAGCTATATTGAGCCTAAGGCTCGGGTTTACTAGGGGGCGTAAATGGTTGAGATTGCTTTACCGGCCAATTCAAAAATCGGCAAAGGGGTGGCCCATCCGGCGCCTGAGGAAGCCAAACAGCCGCGCACGCTGAAAATCTATCGGTGGAATCCCGATGATGCCGAAAACCCGCGTGTCGATAGCTATACGATTGATGCCGATGATTGCGGGCCAATGGTGTTGGACGCGCTGATTAAAGTCAAAAATGAAATCGACTCGACCCTGACCTTCCGCCGCTCGTGCCGTGAGGGTATTTGTGGCTCCTGCGCGATGAATATTGACGGGCAAAACACGCTGGCCTGCACCAAGGGCATTGATGAAATTAAGGGCGATATCGCCATTTATCCGCTGCCGCATATGCCGGTGATTAAGGATTTGGTGCCCGATTTGAGCAGCCTTTACGCGCAATATCAGGCGATTGAGCCCTGGCTCAAAACCGATACGCCGCAGCCGCAAAATGAATGGCAGCAAAGCCGCGAAGACCGCGAGCAATTGGACGGCCTGTATGAGTGCATTTTATGCGCTTGCTGTTCGACCTCATGCCCCAGCTATTGGTGGAATTCCGATAAATATTTGGGCCCCGCCGTATTGTTGCAAGCCTATCGCTGGTTGGCTGATAGCCGCGACGAAAAAACCGGCGAACGTCTCGATGATTTGGAAGACCCGTTCCGCGTTTATCGCTGCCACACGATTATGAATTGCGCCAAAGCCTGCCCGAAAGGCTTGTCACCGGCCAAGGCGATTACCGAGATTAAAAAAATGATGGTGGCGCGGGAAGTTTAACTCGCGCCTACTTGACCATATGCGCCAGCTTGCCTAGCCTTTTTTACAAAGTTAGGGGAGCCGGTAATGGACATGCAGTTAAAGCCTGAAGACGAAGCGTTTCGCCAAGAGGTGCGCGCCTTTCTCGATGAGCATCTCGACGCGGAATTGCGCGAAGCCGGTGAAAAAACCAGCGGCATTTCATCGGCCCATGTGCCGTTGATGCGCTGGCATAAAATCCTTCATGCCAAAGGCTGGGTTGCGCCCGGTTGGCCGCAAGAATTTGGCGGCACGGGCTGGAGCGATATGCAGCGTTATATTTGGCAATCGGAATGTGCGCGTGCCAATACGCCCAAACTGTACCCAATGGGGCTGGGCATGATTGGCCCGACGCTGATTGCGTGTGGCACCAAACAACAGCAGGAATATTATTTGCCGCGGCTTTTGTCGGGCGCGCATATTTGGTGTCAGGGCTATTCAGAACCGGGCTCCGGCTCAGATTTGGCCAGCCTGCAATGCGCGGCTGTGCGCGACGGCGATGATTACATTATTAACGGCTCGAAAATCTGGACCTCTTACGCCCAGCACGCCAATCATATTTTTTGTTTGGTACGCACCGATAAAACCACCAAGCCGCAAGCCGGGATTAGTTTTCTGCTGATTGAAATGGACAGTCCCGGCATTTCGGTTGAGCCGATTATCACGCTGGCGCAAGACCATGAGGTCAATCAGGTATTTTTCGATAATGTGCGTGTGCCGGTCGCCAATCGCGTGGGTGCCGAAAATGATGGCTGGAGCGTCGCCAAAACCCTGCTGACATTTGAACGCAGTTCGGCTTATGCGGCGCGGCTCAAGCTGATGCTGGGCAATCTGGAAACATTGGTCGCCGATAGCGGCGATGCGGCTTTGGCGCAACGTCACGCCGCTTTGTCGATTCGGGTCGCCGCCGTTGAGATGACCGAGTTTCGCGTGCAGGCCGCTTTGGCCAATGGCCGCCCCAATAGTTCCGGATCCTCGCAGTTGAAAATTATGGGCACGGAGGCGCAACAAGATATTGACCGCTTGGCGGTCGATGCGCTGGGCGCGCGCGCCGCCGTTTGGCAACCCGAACGCCGCGAAATGGGGGCCAATGTCGCAGCGATTGGGCCGGAAGCGACGCAGGGCATTTTGGCGGATTTTCTGAATAATCGCGCCGCCAGTATTTATGGTGGGTCGAATGAGGTGCAGCGCAATATTCTTGCCAAAATGGCGCTGGGGCTTTAACCCCTCTGCCATGTCCCAGCAAAAGACTCATCCGACAAAAATGGCCGCCGCTTATCAAAAGCTGATTGCCGATGGCCAGATAGAGGCCGATGCGGCACAAGGCGCGGCGGTGGCGGCGTTGGAGCGGCTTTATCTGGCGCTGCAAAAATATCAAAGCGGCGGCTGGCTGCAAAAAATCGGCTTAAAGAAAAATACCGCGCCGCAGGGGCTTTATATTTATGGCGCGGTCGGGCGCGGTAAATCCATGCTGATGGATTTATTCTTCGCGCTCGCGCCGATTGCCAAAAAACGCCGCGTGCATTTCCATGCCTTTATGCAGGAAACCCATGCGCGTATTCATGAGTTTCGCCAAGCCAATCCGAAAGCCGGTGACCCGATGCCCGCAGTCGCCAAAGCGATTGCCGATGAGGTGACGCTTTTATGTTTTGATGAATTGCAGGTCAAAGACATTGCCGATGCCTCCATATTGGGGCGCTTATTCGCGCTCCTGCTCGAGGCGGGTATTGTCGTGGTGGCGACCTCCAATCGCCATCCCGATGAGCTTTATAAGGGCGGGCTTAACCGGCACCGGTTTTTGCCATTTATCGAATTTTTGAAACAACGCCATGACGTGCATGAGCTGGCGGCGGAGCGGGATTTTCGTCTGGCGCGTTTGACTGCCGCGCCGGTGTGGTTCACCCCATGCGGCCCGCGGGCGCGCAAAAATTTGGACGAGCGTTTCGACACGTTGACCCAAGGGGTCGCCGTCGCGCCGGTGACGTTGGCGTTGAAAGGGCGCAGCCTAAATGTGCCGCGCGCCGCCGGTGGGGTGGCGCGTATGGGGTTTGACGCATTATGCGTCGAGGCGCGCGGGGCGGGTGATTATTTGGCGCTGGCCGCGCGGTTTCATACACTGGTGCTGGATAATGTGCCGCTTTTGGAACCGCAAAAGAAAAATGAGGCAGTGCGTTTTGTCACGCTGATTGACGCGCTTTATGAGGCGAAGGTGAAACTCATCGCCTCGGCTGATGGGCTGCCGCAAAAACTTTATCCGAGCGGTGATGAGGCGTTTGAATTTGAGCGCACCGTATCGCGTTTGATGGAGATGCAGTCGCGCGATTATCTCGCCTTACCGCATATTTCAGGCCCGATAGATGAAGCGGCCAATGAAGCAACCAATGAAGCAACCAATGAAGCAACGGGTGAGATGAAGGGTGAGGCTTAAGCGCGGCGGCACTTGCAAGTGAGGGGTAAATCCGCTAGGGACAGGCCATCTCATTCTCAAGGAGGACGCATAAATGGCGCGCAATAAAATAGCCCTTATCGGTGGTGGTCAAATCGGTGGCACGCTGGCTCATCTGGCCGGTCTTAAAGAACTTGGTGATGTCGTTATTTTCGACATTGTTGACGGTATCCCGCAAGGCAAGGCTCTGGACCTGATGCAAAGCGCGCCGGTCAGCCATTTCGATGCCAATCTCAAAGGCACGAAATCTTACGCAGCCATTAAAGGCGCTGATGTGGTGATTGTCACCGCCGGTGTGCCGCGCAAGCCCGGCATGAGCCGCGATGATTTGATCGAGATTAATTTGAAAGTCATGCAGCAAGTCGGTGAAGGCATTAAAAAATATGCCCCGAAAGCATTTGTCATCTGCATCACCAACCCGCTTGATGCGATGGTTTGGGCGCTTCAGAAATTCTCAGCTCTGCCGAAAAATAAAGTGGTCGGCATGGCCGGTGTGCTGGATAGCGCCCGCTTCCGCACATTCCTCGCTGAAGAGTTTAACGTGTCGGTGAAAGACGTCACCGCTTTTGTGCTGGGCGGGCATGGCGACACAATGGTGCCGTCGGTGCGTTATTCAACAGTTGCCGGTATTCCACTGCCGGATTTGGTGAAAATGAAATGGACCACGCAGAAGAAAATCGACGAGATTGTTCAGCGCACACGCGATGGCGGTGCTGAGATTGTCGGTCTGCTGAAAACCGGCTCGGCGTTTTATGCGCCCGCCGCTTCGGCCATTGAAATGGCTGAAGCCTATTTGAAAGACCAAAAACGCGTATTGCCCTGCGCCGCGCATTTGAGCGGTCAATATGGCCAAAAAGACATTTATGTCGGTGTGCCGGTGGTGATTGGCGAAAAAGGCGTCGAGCGCGTGGTCGAGATTAAACTTGATGCCAAAGAAAAAACCATGTTCACCAAATCGGTGAAGGCGGTGAAAGGCCTGCTCGATGTGTGCAAGAAAATCGATCCGAAGCTGAAAAAATAAATCGCGCTTCAGCCGTTCAAATATTTTAGGGGTGCGGGCAACCGCGCCCCTTTTTTTGCGCCATAAGAATTGACAGGCCAAGTGCCAATATATAGGGTTTTGAGATTACCCAAGAACAATTCCAAATTTGAGGGGGGAGTGATGATGTTAAAAAAGATAAAAACTGCGGCCCGCTATGCCGCCATCGTCTTCGTGCTTTTGGGTCTTGCCGGCTATGCGCTCATCATGAACCATAGCGGCGTGCAGGATCGGCTGGTAAAACGCGCTTTAACGGCGCAATTGGGCAGCGTGGTTGATGATTTTGGCGGCGATAAAATTGATGTTGTGTTTTGCGGCACAGCCTCGCCGATGGGCGGTGCAGGCCCGCGCGGTGCGGCGCAATCTTGCGTTGCCGTTTTCGCCGGTGATAAATTTTTTCTCGTCGATACCGGCGCGCGCTCAGCCGATAAGGCAATCGCTTTGGGCTTGCCGATGCAACGCCTTAGCGCAGTTCTGCTGACGCATTTTCACTCTGACCATATTGCCGCTTTGGGCGAGGTGCATCTGAATAGCTGGGTGCGCGGTCGGCCTGAAAAGCTGCGCGTTTATGGCGGACCGGGCATTGAACAAGTCGTCAATGGTTTCAATCTCGCCTATGGGCTGGATTATCGCTATCGCACCGACCATCATGGCGAGGCTTATACGCCGAGCAAAAATGCCGGTCTGGTGGCGCAGCCGATTATCGCTGACAGTGTGATTTATGATGAAGATGGCTTGAAAATCACTGCCGTTACCGTGTCTCACCCGCCGATTGAACCGGCTTTGGCGTTTCGTTTTGACTATGCGGGGCGCTCTGTGCTGATCAGCGGCGACACGGTGAAGGACGATAATCTGATTGAGGCAGCGCGCAATGTCGATGTGCTTATTCATGAGGTTTTGCAGCCCGATTTGGTCAAGACGCTCATCGCAGCATTGGCCGAAAACGGCCAGCCCAAATTAGCGAAAATTATCGACGACACGCTGGATTATCATACCACGCCGGTCGAGGCGGCCGAGGCGGCCAATCTGGCCAATGCGGATTTGCTGGTTTTTTATCATTATGCGCCAATGCCCCAAAATGCGGTGATGGATAGAATTTATATGCGCGGCGTCGCTGAGCTGCGCCCTGAGGGCGTATTGGCGGCGTTGGAAGGCACAAGAGTGACGTTACCGAGCCAAGGCGACAGCATCATAATTGCCGATTAGCATGTTTTTTATTGAGGCGGCGGCTGGCTTAGGCTATTTTCCCGCATCTTAATTGGAAACCTTCACATCTCTCATCGGTAAGGGGCAGTCGTCATGAATATTCACGAATATCAAGCCAAGCAGGTTTTGGGCAGTTTCGGTGTCCCGGTGCCGCGCGGCCATGTTGCCTTTACGGCTGATGAAGCGGTTAAAGCAGCCGAAGAATTGGGCGGACCCGTTTGGGTTGTGAAGTCGCAAATCCATGCCGGTGGACGCGGCAAAGGCGGCGGCGTCACTGTGGTGAAATCCATTGATGAGGTGCGCGCTGAAGCGACCCGCATGTTGGGCATGACCTTGGTCACCCACCAAACCGGCCCTGAGGGCAAAGAGGTGGGCCGTATCTATGTCGAAGAAGGGTCTGATATTGCTCGCGAACTTTATCTCTCGGCGCTGGTTGACCGCGCCACCTCGCGGGTTTCTTTCATCGCTTCAACCGAAGGCGGTATGGATATTGAAGAGGTTGCGGAAAAAACCCCTGAGAAAATCATCACGGTGAGCGTTGACCCGGCCGGTGGCATTTCCGGCCATCATGCCCGCCAAATCGCTTTCGCTTTGGGACTTGAAGGCGCGCAGGTCAAACAAGCCAATGCGCTGATTGCCAATCTGTATAAAGCCTATGTCGAAAAAGATATGTCGCTGCTCGAAATTAACCCGCTAGTGGTTACCGGCGCGGGTGATTTAATTTGCCTCGATGCGAAAGTGAATTTCGATTCCAATGCGCTGTATCGGCAACAAGATATTGTCGAATTGCGCGATTTGGCGGAAGAAGATCCGGCTGAGATTGAAGCGTCCAAATATGACCTGTCCTATATCAAGCTCGATGGCAAAATCGGCTGCATGGTCAATGGCGCCGGTCTGGCAATGGCGACCATGGATATTATTAAGCTTTATGGTTCCGAGCCTGCCAATTTCCTTGATGTCGGCGGCGGGGCGACCAAAGAGAAAGTAACTGAAGCGTTCAAAATCATTTTGTCAGATGATTCTGTGGAAGGCATTTTGGTCAATATTTTCGGCGGCATTATGCGCTGCGATATTATCGCTGAAGGCGTTGTCGCGGCGGCCAAAGAATTAAGCCTCGAAGTGCCTTTGGTGGTGCGCCTTGAGGGCACAAATGTCGATGAGGGCAAAGAGATTATGGCCAATTCGGGCCTGCCGATTATTGCCGCTGATGATTTAAATGATGCAGCCGAAAAAATCGTCGCTGCTGTGAAGGAGGCTGCATAATGTCGGTTCTGGTCAATAAGGACACAAAAGTAATCTGTCAGGGCTTTACCGGCTCGCAAGGCACATTCCATTCCGAGCAAGCAATTGCCTATGGCACGAAAATGGTTGGCGGCGTGACCCCCGGTCGCGGTGGCGCAACCCATCTCGACCTGCCGGTATTTGATACGGTTGCCGAGGCCGTGGATAAAACCGGCGCAACGGCATCGGCCATTTATGTGCCGCCGCCCTTTGCTGCCGATGCGATTTTGGAAGCCATAGAGGCGGGTATTGAATTGGCCGTGTGTATCACTGAAGGGATTCCGGTCAGCGATATGATTAGGGTCAAACGCGCCCTTGACGGCTCGAACACGCGTCTTGTCGGCCCGAATTGCCCGGGCGTCATCACCCCTGATGAGTGCAAAATCGGTATTATGCCCGGCCATATTCACCGCCGCGGCTCGGTCGGCATTGTTTCGCGTTCAGGCACATTGACTTATGAAGCCGTGGCGCAAACCACAGCTGCCGGTCTTGGCCAATCAACTTGTATCGGTATTGGCGGCGATCCGGTCAATGGCACAAATTTTATTGATTGCTTGGATTTATTCCTCGGCGATGATGAAACGACAAGCATTATCATGATCGGTGAAATTGGCGGCTCGGCAGAAGAAGAAGCGGCTGAGTTTTTGAAAGCATCAAAAGTCAAAAAACCAATGGTCGGCTTTATCGCCGGTGTCACCGCGCCTCCGGGGCGTCGCATGGGCCATGCCGGTGCGATTATTGCCGGTGGCAAGGGCGGGGCTGACGATAAAATGGAAGCCATGCGCTCGGCCGGTATCACGGTCTCACCATCGCCGGCCTCTTTGGGCACGACTTTGGTTGAGGTCTTGAAAAACTAGCCCTTAAGGCGCGGCTTATCATTGCCTCAAGGCCATAAAGGGTTTAGTGTTTCAATCAGTGGCGACGGGCGTGATTGATGCCTGAGCGGCGTTAAAAATGGATAGGCAAATGCCGGATAAAAATTCGCAGGCCAATACCTCTTCAAATAGCCCTCAAGGGTCGGCTCAATCGCATTTTGATGGAGCCAATGCGCTTTATCTCGAGCAGCAATATGCCCGTTATAAAGACGGTGATGCCTCGCTTGATGCCGGTTGGCGGCATTATTTTGCAGCGCTTGATGGTGATGGGCTTGATGATGTCGGCCCGCATCGCCCCAGTTGGCAGCGCGAGGATTGGCCGGCCAAAATAAATGGCGATATGACGGCTGTGTTGGACGGCAATTGGCCCGAGGCGACGCTGGACGATATGCCCGCGCCGCAAGCGCTGGCCGGAAAAATTGAAGCGCGTCTCAATCCCCAAAATGGCGCGCGAGATATTGAAGCCGTGCGCGCCGCCACATTGGACAGTATTCGCGCCATTATGATGATACGCGCCTATCGTTTTCGTGGTCATTTGGCGGCAAATCTTGACCCGCTGGGCATTGAACCACCCGGCTCGCATCCCGAATTGGACCCGAAATCATACGGCTTTACCGAAGCCGATTATGACCGGCCGATTTTCATTGATTATGTGCTGGGGCTGGAAACCGCCACAGTGCATGAAATGCTGGATATTCTGCACCGCACTTATTGCGGCACAGTGGCGCTTGAATTTATGCATATTTCAGACCCGGAAGAAAAAGCCTGGCTGCAAGAACGCATTGAAGGCCCCGATAAGGAAGTGGCGTTTACCGATATGGGTAAGCAAGCGATTTTCCAAAAACTGGTTGAGGCGGAAGGCCTCGAGCAATTTATCGATGTCAAATATACCGGCACGAAACGGTTTGGGCTTGATGGCGGCGAGGCGATGATACCGGCGCTTGAGCAAGTGATCAAGCGCGGCGGTAATTTGGGCGTGCAGGAGATTGTCCTCGGCATGCCGCATCGCGGGCGGTTAAATGTACTGACCAATGTGATGGGCAAACCCTTTGAAGCGCTGTTTCACGAATTTAAGGGCGGCTCGGCGCAACCCGATGATATTGAAGGCTCGGGCGATGTGAAATATCACCTCGGCGCCTCATCAGACCGCGCTTTTGACGGCAATAAAGTGCATTTGTCTTTATCCCCCAATCCATCGCATTTGGAAGCTGTGGACCCGGTGGTGCTGGGCAAGGCGCGCGCCAAGCAAGACCAATTCAAAGAAACCCCGCGCGCCATGGCTGATCGCGGCACAGTGATACCACTCTTGCTGCATGGCGATGCGGCTTTTGCCGGACAGGGCATTGTCGCTGAATGTCTCGGCCTGTCGGGTCTTATCGGTCATAAATCGGGCGGCTCGATTCACTTCATCGTTAATAATCAAATCGGCTTTACCACCAATCCGCGCTTTTCGCGCTCCTCGCCTTATCCGTCTGATGTGGCGAAAATGGTTGAAGCGCCGATTTTCCATGTCAATGGCGATGACCCTGAGGCGGTGGTGTTTGCCGCCAAAGTTGCCACTGAATTTCGGCAGAAATTTTTGAAACCTGTTGTCATCGATATGTTCTGCTATCGCCGCTATGGTCATAATGAGGGCGATGAACCGGCCTTTACCCAGCCGACCATGTATAAAAAAATTAAAGCGCACCCCTCAGTGGTTGAAAAATACGGCCAACGTCTAATCGATGAGGGACTGTTGCCTGCCGATGGTCTGGTGGCGGCGCGCGCGGCCTATCGCGCCCAATTGGATACGGCTTTTGAGGCGGCCAATAATTTCAAACCCAATAAGGCCGATTGGCTGGACGGCAAATGGTCGGGGCTGGAACGCAAAAGCGCAGAATTCGTGCGCGGCGATACCGGTGTCGCGCCCGCATTATTGCGCGAAATCGGTGCCGGGCTGAGCCGTGTGCCGGAGGGTTTTAATCTGCATCGCGCGCTGACGCGCCAACTTAAAGCCAAAGAGAAAATGTTTGAAACCGGCAATGGTTTTGATTGGGCGACGGCTGAGGCGCTGGCCTTTGGCTCGCTTTTACTGGAGGGCTATCCGGTGCGCCTGTCGGGGCAGGATAGCGAGCGTGGCACATTCTCGCAGCGTCATTCATCTTGGATTGACCAAGAAACCGAGCGCCGTTTCAAGCCGCTCAAATATATTCGCGAAGACCAAGCATTGTTTGAAGTGATTAATTCCATGCTGTCTGAAAATGCCGTGCTGGGTTTTGAGTATGGCTATTCGCTGGCTGAGCCGAACACATTAGTGCTTTGGGAAGCGCAATTTGGTGACTTTGCCAATGGCGCGCAAGTGGTGGTTGACCAGTTTATTTCATCGGGCGAAAATAAATGGTTGCGCATGTCGGGTCTGGTCATGCTGCTGCCGCATGGTTATGAGGGGCAAGGCCCTGAACATAGCTCGGCGCGGCTTGAGCGTTATTTGCAACTTTGCGCCGAAGAAAATATGCAGGTCGCCAATTGCACGACACCGGCCAGCTATTTCCATATTCTGCGCCGTCAACAAAAACGCAATTTCAGAAAGCCGCTTATTTTGATGACGCCGAAATCTTTACTGCGCCATAAAAAATGCGTCTCCCATCTCAATGATATGGCGACCGGCTCGTCTTTTCACCGCGTTTTATGGGATGGCCGCGATGAGCGCACGCCGAATAAAATCGACAACACAGGCAAGTTGAAACCGGCCAAAGATATTCGCCGCGTCGTGTTGTGCTCGGGCAAGGTCTATTTCGACCTGTTGGAAAAATGCGAAGCGGAAAATATTGATGATGTTTATTTGATGCGTCTCGAGCAGCTTTATCCGGTGCCGCATGGGCCATTGCTGGCAGAGCTGGAACCGATGGCGCATGCCGAAATGGTGTGGTGCCAAGAAGAGCCGCGCAATATGGGGGCGTGGAGTTTTATCGAACCCGAATTGGAAGATGTGTTGACGACCCTGGGCGCAAAATATAAACGCGTGACTTATGCGGGTCGGCGCGCTTCGGCCTCGACCGCCAGCGGTCTGATGAGCCGCCATATGGAACAAAGAGACGCTTTGCTGAATGCCGCGCTGAAAGATGCGATAGAATGAAAAGCGAAATGACCAACCCCTCAAAACGCGGCGCGCCAGCCGCCATGGAGACGCATAATGTCCAGTGAAATTCGGGTGCCCACATTGGGCGAGTCCGTCACCGAAGCGACGATTGCACAATGGTATAAAAAGCCGGGTGATGCGGTCGCGATTGACGAACCGCTTTGCGAATTGGAAACCGATAAAGTAACCATTGAAGTGCCGGCACAAAGTGCAGGCGTTTTGGCTGAGGTAACGGTCGCTGAAGGGGAGACGGTTGAGGTCGGCGCATTGCTGGGCTCGATTGGCGAAGGCACCGGTAAAGAAAATACCACAGAAAATACCGCGCCGCCGCCGGAAACCGCGCCTGCCGCAAGCGCCGAACCGCCGCCGGCGCCGCCTCCTGTTGCTGCGCCTCCTGCTGCTGCGGCCCCTGCTGCTGCTGCGCCTGAGCCTGCGCCTGCGCCGATTGGCGATGCCAGCGCCTTATCGCCTGCCGTGCGTCGCGTTGTTGAGGAGCATGGGCTCGACCCCGCCCAAATTACCGGCACCGGCAAGGATGGTCGCTTAACCAAGCAAGATGCTATGGCGGCGGCTTCTGCGCCTGTCACAACTGCCGCGCCCGTCAATCAATCTGTCAATCAATCTGTCAATCAATCTGTCAATCAGCCGGGCACGCAAATGGGCGTGCGCGAGGAGCGGGTTAAAATGACCCGTCTTAGAAAAACCATCGCGGCGCGCCTCAAAGAAAGCCAAAACACGGCGGCGCAATTAACCACATTTAACGAGGTTGATATGGGCGCGCTGATGCAATTGCGGCGCGACTATAAGGATTTATTCGAACAAAAATACGGGGCGCGACTTGGCTTTATGAGCTTTTTTGCCCGCGCTTGTGTGACGGCGTTGCGTGAAATTCCCGCCGTCAATGCCGAGATTGCCGATGATGAAATCATCTATAAAAACTTCATCAATATGGGCGTTGCCGTCGGCACGGAGAAAGGGCTGGTCGTGCCGGTCATTCGCGATGTGCAAGATATGGGGCTGGCCGATATTGAATTGGCTGTCGCCGGAATGGGCCGCAAGGCGCGCGACGGCAAATTATCGCTTGAGGATTTGCAAGGCGGCACTTTCACCATGTCAAATGGCGGCGTTTACGGCTCCTTGATGAGCACGCCGATTTTGAACATGCCGCAATCAGGTATTTTGGGCATGCATAAAATTCAAGACCGGCCGGTTGTCGTTAATGGCGAGGTGGCTGTGCGCCCGATGATGTATTTGGCGCTATCTTATGACCACCGCATTGTTGATGGCAAAGAAGCGGTGACGTTTTTGGTGCGCGTTAAAGAATGTTTGGAAAACCCAGAGCGCATGCTGCTGGATATTTAGACCCGGATTGAGGCAAAAATGAGCGACGATAATAATTTTGATTTGGTGGTTATTGGGGCCGGACCGGGGGGCTATGTATGCGCCATTCGGGCGGCGCAACTGGGCTTGAAAGTCGCCTGTATTGACAAGCGTGGCGCGCCGGGTGGCACATGTTTGAATGTCGGCTGTATCCCCTCAAAAGCGCTGTTACACGCGTCCGAGGTTTATGCCGAAGCGGCGCATGCCGCAGATATGGGTATTCAATTCGGCTCGGTGAAGCTCGATCTTGAAAAAATGATGGCCTATAAAACCAATGGCGTGAACGGCAATACCGATGGCGTGCGCTTTTTATTCAAAAAGAACAAAGTTGAGGAAATTGAAGGCGCGGCCAAATTAACCGCGCCCGGCCAGATTGAGGTCGCCTTGCTGGCCGGTGGCACGCGCCATCTGACGGCAAAAAACATCGTTATCGCAACCGGTTCTGAGGTGACGCCTTTGCCCGGCATTGAGGTTGACGAGACGCGCATTGTTTCCTCCACCGGTGCTTTGTCACTGAAAAAAGTGCCGAAACATTTGGCGATTATCGGTGCCGGCATTATCGGGCTGGAGCTTGGCTCGGTATGGAAACGCCTTGGCGCTGAGGTCACGGTGATTGAATTTCTCGACCGCATCACGCCCGGCATGGATGCCGATATGGCGAAAAATTTTCAACGGGTTTTGAAAAAGCAGGGCATTAAATTCATGCTCGGCAAAAAAGTAACATCAGCCAAAGCGCTGAAAAATTCGGTCAAGCTCACGCTCGCGCCCGCGACCGGCGAGGGCGATGAAGAAACACTGACGGCTGACCATGCGCTGCTGGCCATTGGTCGGCGGCCGCATACGCAAGGCTTGGGGCTGGAAGCCATTGGCGTTGCGCTTGACGGCATGGGTCGGGTTGAAACCGACACGCATTTCAAAACCAATATTGATGGCGTTTATGCCATTGGCGATGTCATTGCCGGACCGATGCTGGCGCATAAGGCGGAAGATGAGGGCGTCGCGCTGGCCGAGCATTTGGCCGGCAAACCGGCACATGTGAATTATGATGTCATTCCCTCTGTCGTTTATACCGCGCCGGAAGTGGCTTGGGTCGGGCGCTCGGAAGAAGAACTGAAAGAAGCCGGTATTGATTATAAGGTCGGCAAATTTCCGTTCACCGCCAATGGTCGAGCGAAAGTGAATGGCACGACAGATGGCTTTGTAAAAATTCTGGCCGATGCGCGCAGCGATAAGGTTTTGGGTGTGCATATTTTGGGCGCGCAAGCCGGTGATATGATTGCTGAGGCGGCGGTGGCGATGGAGTTTTCTGCCAGCGCTGAGGATATTGCCCGGACTTGTCATGCCCATCCGACGCTGACGGAAGCGGTGAAGGAAGCGGCGCTGGCGGTTGATGACCGCGCGCTTCATATGTAGCGATTTACCGGCGTTTATGCGCCTTATCATAAACCGCCAGCAAGGCGGCTTCATCGACTTGTGTATAAATTTGCGTTGAGCTGAGTTGCGCATGGCCCAGCAATTCCTGAATCGTGCGCAGGTCGCCCCCACCCGATAAAAGATGGCTGGCAAAGCTGTGCCGCAGGGCATGCGGCGTCACATTATCGGGCAGACCAATGGCACGGCGCAAACCCGCCAACATGGATTGCGCTTGGCGCGCCGCCAATGGGCCGCCGCGCGCGCCGCGAAAAAATTTATCGGCATGGCGCAACCCGAAAGGCTGTGCCGCCAGATAATCATTCAGCGCGTGGACGACCAGCGGCAGCAGGGGCACATCACGCTGTTTGCCGCCCTTGCCGGTGACACGCAGCATGTCATTGGCGGTTTCAATATCCTCGCGGGTCAATGACAACGCCTCGGAAATCCGCAAACCCGTGCCGTATAAAAGCGTCAGCAAAGCCGCATCGCGCCGCCCCAGCCAATCCAGCTGCGCTGTGTCGAGCGCGCATTGAATGAGCCGTGCCACATCATTTTCCCCCACCGGTCGCGGCAGTCCGGCGCGGGTCTTCGCCCCGCTGAGCGCGCTAAAGGCCGGGCTGACTGCGATGTCGCGGGATTGCAGATAATCAGTGAAATGGCGCAAAGCCGATAAGGCGCGATTGAGCGAGCGCGGGCTGACCCCGTCAGCGCGGCGCGCCGCCATAAAGGCGCGCAAATCGCGCACATGCAGTGCGGCAAAATCCGCGCCGCCGGCTTCATGCCCCAAATGAGCGCTCAGAAAATCGACAAAGGCGGTTGCATCTCGGCAATAGGCTGAAATCGTGTGCGCGCTCAAGCGCAATTGGCCGCGCATCATGACCTGCCAATCATCTAACAGCGCGGCGGCACCGGGCGCTTTTGCCTGTTGGGCTTTTGTCATGCGCCGCGCCTTATGAGGGCTTCCCCATCACGCATTATTATCACGCAATAGATTGGCCGGATTTCTGCCAATCGGCGAGAAACGCCTCCAGCCCTTTATCGGTCAGTGGATGGTTGATGAGGCTTTTCAAAACCTCCGGCGGCAAGGTGGCGACATCGGCACCGATAAGCGCCGAGGCGCGCATATGTTCGGGACTGCGCACAGAGGCAACCAGAATTTCTGTCTCAAGCTCGGGATAATTGTCATAAATCTGGCGAATCTCACCAATCAAACCCATGCCATCGGCACCAATATCATCGAGCCGCCCGACAAAGGGTGAGATGAAAGCGGCACCGGCTTTGGCGGCCAGCAAGGCTTGATTGGCCGAAAAGCACAAAGTCACATTGACCATTTTACCCTTATCGGCGAGCGCGCGTGTGGCTTTCAAGCCGTCCCATGTCAGCGGCACTTTAATGCAAACATTATCGGCAATGGCCAGCAGCTCATCGGCTTCTTTCAGCATGGCATCGGCTTCCAATGCGGTCACTTCGGCCGATACGGGGCCGGGCACCAAGTCGCAAATTTCTGCCACCAGCTCTTTGAAGTCGCGCCCCGATTTGGCGACCAGTGACGGATTGGTGGTCACGCCATCGATCATGCCGGTTGCGGCCAAATCGGCTATGGCAGATGTGTCTGCGCTATCGACGAAAAATTTCATGAGCTTCTCCTGTCAAGAATGGCTTATTTGTTTGGTAACCGTTTCGTGCAGCTTGCACCAGCCCATAACTTCGTGCAAGCCGTCTTGAAATTAAGCGGCGCATGACCGACAGTGCAGCCATGCACACTGTTTCCGTCTTGATCCCTTTGGCGCTGCCGGGCCCATATGACTATTCTGTGCCGCCGCATATGAGCGTTGCGCCGGGGGCGATTGTGCGCGTGCCTTTGGGGCCGCGTGAAATATATGGCGTTGTGTGGGGCGACGCGGAGGGCGCGGCACCGCCGCATAAAATCAAACCGATAAGCGCGCTTTGTGATGTGCCGGCTTTGGCCGAAGAATTGCGCCAATTTGTCGATTGGGTCGCCAATTATGTGATGTCGCCGCCCGGGGCCGTCTTGCGCCAAGTCATGCGCGTGCCGGCGGCTTTTGCGCCGCCCAAGCCGCTTGTGGTCTATGCGGCAAGCGCGACGCGGCCGGAAAAAATAACCCCGGCGCGGCAGAAAGTTTTTGACGCTTCGGCTGCGCGCGGGGCGATGACATCGGCTGAGCTGGCGCGGGTTGCCGGGGTGAGCGGTTCGGTGGTTAAGACGCTGATAAAGAATGGGCATTTAACGGCGCATGAATTGCCCGGCGATATCACTTTCGACACGCCCGATGCGGCGCATCATCAAACCAGCTTGTCTGCCGAGCAGGGTGAGGTCGCATCGGCTTTGCGCGCGGCCGTGCAGGCCGGTGATTTTTCCCCTCATTTGCTCGATGGCGTTACCGGTGCGGGCAAGACGGAAGTTTATTTCGAGGCAATTGCGCAAGCATTGGAGATGGGCAAAAAGGCTTTGGTGCTGTTGCCCGAAATTTCTTTGACGACACAATTTCTCGACCGGTTTGAGGCGCGCTTTGGCTGTGCACCGGCGCTTTGGCATTCGGGTCTCAGTCAGGCAGAGCGGCGGCGCACTTGGCGCGAATTGGCCGAAAACCGTATTTCGGTTTTGGTCGGGGCGCGCTCGGCTTTGTTTTTACCGTGGCGCGATTTGGGCGTGATTATTGTCGATGAAGAACATGATGGCGGCTTTAAACAAGAAGATGGGGTGATTTACAATGCCCGCGATATGGCCGTGGTGCGCGCGCAATTGGCGGCCTGTGCGGTGGTTTTATCAACGGCGACACCGTCTTTGGAGACTTATGTCAATGCGCGGGACGGGCGATATCAAGCCCATCGCCTGACGGCGCGTCACGGCGCGGCGCAATTGCCGGAGATTGAACTGGTCGATATGCGCACCCATCAGCCGCCGCGCGGGGCATGGCTGGTGCCGCAAATGGTTGCGCGTGTTGGCGCGGCGATTGAGCGGGGCGAGCAAGCATTATTGTTTTTGAACCGCCGCGGCTATGCGCCGCTGACCTTGTGCCGCGCTTGCGGGCATCGCTATGCCTGCCCCGATTGCGACGCTTGGATGGTCGAGCATCGGTTCAGAAAACAATTGCAATGTCATCATTGCGGCCATGTCGAAGCCGTGCCCGATAGCTGTCAGAGTTGCGGCGAAACCGACAAGCTGGCGGCATGCGGCCCCGGGGTGGAACGCATTACCGAAGAAATTATCGGTCACTTTCCCGATGCGCGCACCGTGATTCTATCGTCTGATATGGGCGGGGTGGCGGCGATGCGTGACGCGATTGAGCGCATCAGCGCCGGTGAGGCCGAGATTATTGTTGGCACGCAAATTGTCGCTAAGGGGCATCATTTTCCACAATTGAGTTTTGTCGGTGTGGTTGATGCCGATTTGGGGTTGGGCAATGGCGATTTGCGCGCCGCCGAGCGCACGTATCAATTATTGAGCCAAGTGGCCGGTCGCTCGGGCCGCAGCGTTGATGTGGCAGGCTTTGCCATGTTGCAAAGCCATATGCCCGAACATCCGGTTTTGCAGGCTTTGGCTTCGGGCGATCGCGACGGCTTTTTTGAGCGCGAGATAATGGCCCGCGAAATGGCAAAAATGCCGCCTTTCGGGCGTCTTGCGGCGTTGATTGTATCGGCCACCAGCCCCGATGAAGGCATGGCTTTTGTGCGTCAGTTGGCGACAAAAATTCCGGCCCTTAAAGGCGTACAGGTTTTGGGCCCGGCACCGGCCCCGATTGCGCGGATTCGCAATCGCTATCGCTATCGGTTTTTATTAAAGGCCGACAGACACGCCCCTTTGCAGGGTTTTATCGGGGATTGGTTACGCCATGCCAAACCGCGTGGGTCGGTTCGTCTTTCGGTAGATATTGACCCATATAATTTCCTCTGACTGTGACCATTTGAACCGCCTGTAAATAACCCGAAAACATGTATTGCAAGCGCCTTTTGGTCATGATAGTGAACATGCCAGAAAAGGCGAAATGACGTGTTTTTCGCTCAAATTTTGCTCGCGCGGTGTGTGTCGTAAAGTGGCTGTTCAGCTGATATACCGCCCAACAATGGGATAAATCCTTTGTCTGCTGAAGAAAGTGTGATTGGAGGACTGGCCGGACGCTATGCGGTGGCCATGTTTGAATTGGCGCAAGAAATGGGCGAGGCCGACCAAAATAAGCTGGCCGATGACCTGGCGGCGCTGAAAATCCTGATTGACGCCACGCAAGACCTTCAAAAATTGCTGAAAAGCCCGGTTATCAATGCCGAGGAACAAGCAGCAGCGTTGGACGCCGTATTGGCCAAAGCCGGCGCGCATCAATTGGTGCGCAATTTTGCCGCTTTGGTGGTCGCCAAACGCCGCGCTTTTGCCTTGGCCGATATGGCGGCACAATATGGCGCATTGGTCGCCGGAGCGCGCAATGAGATTGTCGCGCAGGTCACATCGGCGCGCGATTTAAGCGCCGGTCAAATCGATGCGCTGAAAGCCGAGCTTGAAAAAGCAGCCGGTCAAAACGTCATTGTGAAAAACGAAACCGATGCCGCGCTATTGGGCGGCATGGTGGTGAAATTGGGCAGCCAGATGATTGATGGCTCGCTTAGAACAAAATTGAATTCTCTGAAAACCGCTCTCAATCAAGGCTGAAGCGGCTCGAAAAAGGTGAGGCCAGACTGATGGATATTAAAGCATCTGAAATTTCTTCCATTCTTAAGGAACAGATCAAAGGGTTCGACCAGAAATCGGAAGTTTCCGAAATCGGTCAGGTTCTCTCGGTCGGTGACGGGATTGCCCGCATTTACGGCCTTGATAATGTGCAAGCCGGTGAAATGGTTGAGTTTCCGGGCGGTATTCGCGGCATGGCGCTGAACCTTGAAGAAGATAATGTCGGCGTCGTGGTGTTCGGCTCTGACCGCGATATTCGCGAAGGTGATACGGTTAAACGAACCGGCGATATTGTGTCTGTGCCGGTCGGCAAGGGCCTATTGGGGCGCGTTGTTGACCCGCTGGGCAATCCGCTGGACGGCAAAGGCCCGATTGAAGCCGAAGCCAATATGAAAGTGGATGTGAAAGCGCCGGGCATTATTCCGCGTAAATCAGTGCACGAGCCGATGCAAACCGGTCTGAAAGCGGTTGATGCGCTTATTCCGGTCGGTCGCGGTCAGCGCGAATTGGTGATTGGTGACCGCCAAACCGGTAAAACCGCCATCGCCATTGACGCGATTTTGAACCAAAAAGCGATTAATGAAGGCGATGATGAAAGCGCAAAACTCTATTGCGTTTATGTCGCCATTGGCCAGAAACGCTCGACCGTGGCGCAAATCGTCAAGACGCTGGAAGAAAATGATGCGATGAAATATTCCATCGTTGTTGCCGCCACCGCGTCGGAAGCCGCGCCGCTGCAATTCTTGGCACCGTTTACCGGTTGCACCATGGCGGAATATTTCCGCGATAATGGCATGCATGCGCTTATCACTTATGATGATTTGTCCAAACAAGCCGTGGCTTATCGTCAAATGTCACTTTTGCTGCGTCGCCCGCCGGGCCGCGAAGCCTATCCGGGTGATGTGTTCTTCTTGCACTCACGCTTGCTTGAGCGCGCTGCCAAGCTGAATGATGATTTCGGTGCCGGTTCCATGACCGCTTTGCCGATTATTGAAACCCAGGCCAATGACGTATCGGCTTATATTCCGACCAATGTGATTTCCATTACCGACGGTCAGATTTTCCTTGAAACCGATTTGTTCTATCAAGGTATTCGCCCGGCGGTGAATGTCGGCCTGTCGGTGTCACGGGTTGGCTCATCAGCGCAAATTAAGGCGATGAAACAAGTCGCCGGTAAAATTAAGGGTGAGTTGGCGCAATATCGCGAAATGGCGGCCTTTGCCCAGTTCGGTTCAGACCTCGACGCCTCGACCCAGCAATTGCTGCGCCGTGGTGAGCGTCTGACGGAATTGCTCAAACAAGCGCAATTCTCGCCGCTGAAAGTGGAAGAGCAAGTCGTGGTGATTTATGCCGGTGTGAACGGCTATCTCGATGCGCTGGACGTCTCGCAGGTTAGCGCTTTTGAGCAAGGTTTGCTTGAAAAAGTGCATGGCAGCCACAGCGAAATTCTTGACGCCGTGCGCGCCGAGAAAGAATTGTCAAAAACCACGGAAGCGGCCTTGAAAAAGGTCGTTGACGAATATGCGGCGAGCTTCGCTTAAGCGTTAGCGTTAATAGTTTAGGGACAGCCAAATGGCATCTTTGAAAGAGCTTCGTAATCGCATCGCCAGCGTGCAGGCGACGCAAAAGATTACCCGCGCCATGCAAATGGTGGCGGCCTCTAAATTGCGTCGGGCGCAAGAAGCCGCTGAAGCGGCGCGTCCCTATGCCGACCGCATGGGCGCTGTTTTGGGCAATTTGGCATCGGGCATTACCGATGCCGAAAGCGCGCCGAAATTGCTTGCCGGAACGGGCAGCGATAAGCGTCATTTGCTGATTGTGGCCACGGCTGAACGCGGTCTGTGCGGCGGCTTTAACTCATCTATTGCGCGGCTGGCGCGCGAAGATGCTAAAAAGCTGATAAGCGACGGCAAACAAGTTGAGATTTTATGCGTCGGCCGCAAAGGCTATGATGTGCTGAAACGCTATTTCACAACCGAATTGCGCGAGCCGATTTCCTATCAGGGGCTCAAAAGCATTGGCTATGACCAAGCGCAGGAAGTTGCCGAGCGTGTGCTCAGTGATTTTGACGCTGACGGTTTTGATATTTGCACTTTGTATTATTCGCGCTTTCAAAATGTCATCAGCCAAATCCCGACGGGCGCGCAAATCATTCCGGCCAGTTTCGACGCTGCCGAAGCACCTGAGCTTGGCGGCGCGGCCTATGATTATGAGCCGGAAGAGAATGAAATTCTCGACGCGCTTTTGCCGCGCAATATCGCCGTGCAAATTTTGCGGGCTTTATTGGAAAACGCCGCCAGTGAACAGGGCGCGCGCATGAGCGCGATGGATAATGCCACGCGCAATGCCGGTGAAATGATTGACAGTCTGAGCATCACTTATAACCGATCGCGTCAGGCGCAAATTACCAAAGAATTGATTGAAATTATCTCAGGCGCCGAAGCGCTTTAGGGATAGGAAAAGGACGAGGACAAGATTATGGCAGAGCAGAAATCAGCAGGAACGGGCAAGATTAGCCAAGTTATCGGCGCTGTTGTTGACGTGCAGTTTGACGGCGAATTGCCGGAAATTCTGAACGCGCTGGAAACGCAGAATGGCGATATTCGCTTGGTTCTCGAAGTTGCGCAGCATTTGGGAGAGCGCACAGTGCGCACCATTGCGATGGACTCCAGTGAAGGCTTGGTTCGCGGACAAGAAGTGACCGATACGGGCGCGCCGATTTCGGTGCCGGTCGGTGAGGCGACTTTGGGTCGTATCATTAATGTTATCGGCGAGCCGGTTGATGAAGCCGGTCCGGTTGAGGCCAAAGACAAACGCGCCATTCACCAAGAAGCGCCGGAATTTGTTGAGCAATCAACCGAAGCCGAGCTGCTGGTGACCGGCATTAAGGTTGTTGACCTGCTCGCGCCTTACGCCAAAGGCGGCAAGATTGGCCTGTTTGGCGGTGCCGGTGTGGGCAAAACAGTTCTGATTATGGAGCTTATCAATAATGTGGCGAAAGCGCATGGCGGCTATTCCGTATTCGCCGGTGTGGGCGAACGCACACGCGAAGGTAATGACCTGTATTGGGAAATGATTGAATCCGGCGTGAATGTCGAAAAAGGCGGTGCCGGTTCAAAATGTGCGCTGGTTTACGGCCAAATGAATGAACCGCCCGGCGCGCGCGCCCGTGTCGCGCTGACCGGTCTGACGGTTGCTGAAAACTTCCGCGATGAAGGCCAAGATGTGTTGTTCTTCGTTGATAATATTTTCCGCTTCACGCAAGCCGGTTCAGAAGTATCCGCGCTTTTGGGGCGTATCCCGTCAGCCGTGGGCTATCAGCCGACATTGGCAACCGATATGGGCGCGTTGCAAGAGCGTATTACAACCACAACCAAAGGGTCGATTACCTCAGTGCAGGCGATTTATGTGCCGGCTGATGACTTGACCGATCCGGCACCGGCTGCCTCATTTGCCCATTTGGACGCAACGACGGTTCTGTCGCGTGCCATTTCGGAAAAAGGCATTTATCCGGCTGTGGATCCGCTCGATTCGACCAGCCGTATTCTGGAGCCGCGCGTTGTTGGTGATGAGCATTATCAAGTGGCGCGTGAAGTTCAGGAAATCCTGCAAAAATATAAATCACTGCAGGATATTATCGCCATTTTGGGCATGGATGAATTGTCGGAAGAAGACAAATTAGTGGTGAACCGCGCGCGTAAAATCGAGCGCTTCTTGTCACAGCCTTTCCATGTCGCTGAAATCTTTACCGGTTCGCCGGGTATTTTGGTTGATTTGGCCGACACGATTAAAGGCTTTAAGGGCCTGTGTGCGGGCGATTATGATGATTTGCCGGAAGCGGCTTTCTATATGGTCGGCACGATTGAAGATGCCATCGCCAAAGCTGAGAGCATGGCTGCGGAGGCAGCCTAAAGATAGAGGCTGCGGAAGCGGCATAAGGAATTGAAACATGGCTGATAAGCTGAAATTTGATTTGGTCAGTCCCGAGCGTTTGGTGCTTTCCGCCGATGTCGATGCGGTGCAAGTGCCCGGCGCCGAGGGCGATTTTGGCGTTCTGCCCAAACATGCGCCGTTTATGGCGATGTTGCGTGCCGGAACGCTGAGTGTTGAAAATGACGGCAAGACCCAGCATTTTGAGCTTGATGGCGGTTTTGTCGATGTCACACCGGAAGGCGTGACCGTATTGGCCGAGAGCATTGGCGAATAGCCAGATAGCGGCTTTCGCGCTTTTTTAATTTCATGACGATAAAACGCGCCCTAACCGGCGCGTTTTTTTTTGCCCTAGTCAAATATCACGGTTTTTGTGCCATTGATAAAGCCCCGCCGCTCGGCATAAAGCGACACGGCGCGCGCCAAAGTGCGCCGCTCCGTATCGCGGCCAACATCCACCAAATCGGCCACGCTCATATCATGGCGCACCGGCTCAGTGCCTTGCGCGATAATCGGCCCCTCATCAAGGTCTGCGGTGACGAAATGCGCCGTCGCGCCGATGATTTTCACCCCGCGCTTATGGGCTTGGCTATAGGGTTCGGCACCCTTGAAGCTGGGCAGAAAGCTGTGATGAATATTGATAATGCGCGCTTCATGGCGGGCGACAAATTGCGGTGTCAAAATTTGCATATAACGCGCCAGCACAATCAAGTCGATTTGCGCCTCATCAATCAGCGCATTGAGGCGGGCTTCATTATCGGCCTTATCTTGTTTTTGCCCCAAGCCATGATAAGCCAGCCCCGCGCCCTCGGCCCAATGGCGGCCGGTTTCATGATTGGAGGCGATGGCGGCAATATCCATATTAATGGAGCCGCTTTGTTGGCGATAAATCAAATCAATCAGGCAATGGTCAAATTTCGACAGCAGAATAAGCATGCGCTGTTTTTTATCCGCCTCATGAATCGCCAGATGCATGTCAAAGCCGGCGGCGAGCGGGTTGAGCTCGGCGCTTAATCTGTCTTTGGCCGCAGCGCCTTCGCAGGCCACGCGCATGAAAAACTGCCCGCTTTCCAAATCGCTATATTGCTGGCTTTCGGTAATGTTGAAACCGTTTTCAGCCAGCACATGCGACAGGGCGGCGACAATGCCGGGGCGGTCGGGGCAGGACAGGGTGATGATGAAGCGAGAACTCATTTATCTTCCATATAATCAAAACTGTCACCGATTTTGGCCAGCAAATGCGCCAGCGCCGTCAGTGGCGGGGATTGGCGGGTGCCGCAGCCCGGCAGGGCCGATAAATCGGCATCGGGGTCGGGGTCAAAGAAATAGGCAATGGCATGGCGCGTGTGGTCGGTGCGATTGACGACGCGATGCACGGTTGACGCATAACGCCCGCCGGTCCAATGCTGCATCATGTCGCCGATATTCACCACCAGATGGTCGGGCAGGAGCGGCACTTCTTGCCACGCGCCTTGAGCGGTTTGAATTTCCAGACCCGGCGCGTCATGCTGAAATAAAAGTGTCAAACAACCAAAATCCGTATGCGGGCCGGCGGACAATAAAGCGGCGTCATCTGCCGCGTCAAAAAGCGGGTAGCGCAAGGGCCCCAAAGTGGCCATCGGCTCTTTCAGCCAGCGGTCAAAATACGTGGTTTCAAGCGCCAGCGACAAGGCAAAGGCTTGCATAAGCTGGCGCGACAGCGCTTCGCAATCGGCATAAAGTGTCTGCATAATGGCGCGAAAGCCGACAATATTGCCGGTTTCGGCGGGCCATTGATTGGGGCCATGCAAGGGCATGCCGGCTTTGACGCGGGCATGGTCCGGCGGCAGGTCGCGGCCTATCTTCAGCCCCTCTTTGACATCGCCTTGTGGCTGGCCGATTTTATCGAGCACTTCGACGCCACGCCCGAACCAGCCGCGATGACACGCTGAGCGGTCAATCGCAATGGCGGCTTTATCGCTTTCGGGCAGATCGAAAAAATTTTGCGCCATGTCGAAAGCGGCATTGATATGGGCTGGCGCGATGCCGTGATTGGCCAACGCGAAAAACCCGTCCTTGCGACACGCCGCGCCGATGGCCTGCGCGATGCGCGCGCGCACATCTTTTGTGCCGGTTTGAAACCCGGCAAAATCAATAAGGGGGAGGGGCGTTTGCATCTAGGCTTAGGCCGACGTCGGCGGGTGCGCGGCGAGATGAGCAAAGCGCGCGGCCAATTGCTGATAAATCGGTTTTTTGAAGGCAATCACGTCCTCGACGCAAGCCTCTAAACTGCGCCAAGCCCAGTCGTCAAATTCAATTTGGTCATGCGCGGCAAGGTCAATTTCGTCATCACTGCCGGTGAATTGCATGGCGAACCATTTTTGCTTTTGGCCGCGAAACCGGCCTTTCAGCGCCGTGCCGATAAGGTTTTCAGGCAAATCATAGCGCAACCAATCGGGTAATTCATAAATCAGCTTGGCCGAGCGAATACCGGTTTCCTCAGCCAATTCGCGAAACGCCGCGATTTGCGGGGCTTCACCGGCATCAATCCCGCCTTGCGGCAATTGCCAGAGGGGCGCATCGGCGGGCAGATTATTGGGACGTCGCTTGCCGCAAAAAACCTTGCCCGCGCCATTAAACAGCGCAATACCGGCACATGGACGCCAGCTTAATTGGTGCGCCAGATGGTCGGGCGGAAAATCGGGAACATCATAGGCGGTCATGCACGGGCCTTTGTCAAGAATTGGGCGCGTTTTTGGCGCTGGCGGTTTCACGCAAACCAATCAGTAATTGAATGGCGTCTTGTAATTGCTTGTCGTCTTCGGGTTTGGGCGGAATAAACGCAATCGGGGTTTTGCGCTTTTGCTCTTTGCTGTCGCTCGGCGCGCCACCATTGGACGAGCCGTCAATATCTTTGCCGTCCAATGCGCCGCGCAAATCAGCCTCGCGGCGACCTTCGCGGCCTTGCAATTCTTCGGGCAATTCCTGTTCGGCGATAATATCGGGGGTAATGCCCTTGGCTTGAATGGAGCGGCCTGATGGCGTGAAATAACGCGCCGTGGTCATGCGCAGCGCGCCCTCATTGCCGAGCGGCATAATGGATTGCACCGAGCCTTTGCCGAAACTTTGGGTGCCCATAATCACCGCACGGTGATGGTCTTGCAGCGCACCGGCAACAATTTCCGAGGCTGAGGCCGAGCCGCCATTAATCATCACGACAATCGGCAGGCCGCGTGCCATGTCGCCGCGCCGCGCCGAAAAGCGTGAACTGTCATCTTCATTGCGCCCGCGCGTCGAAACAATTTCGCCACGATCCAACATGGTGTCGGACACCGAAATGGCTTCGCGCAGCAACCCGCCCGGATTATTGCGCAAGTCGATAATATAACCGGCGATATTTTTGCTGCCGATTTCCGCCGGTAGGCTGTTAAATGCTTTTTTCAAATTCTTCGTGGTCTGCGAGTTAAAGGTCGTTAGACGAATATAGGCGATGTTTTTATCGGGCCCTTCAACCCGTGTGCGCACGGCGCGAATACGGATTGTGTCGCGGATAATGACAATTTCCAGCGGTTCTTTTTCGCCCTCGCGCAATACGGTTAAGGTAATCGGCTTACCTTTTTCGCCGCGCATCAGCTCAACTGCTTCCGATAGGGTGAGGCCCAAAACCGGCTTGCCATCAAGCTCGGAAATCAAATCATTGGGACGCATATCGGCGCGGCTGGCGGGGGTGTCATCAATCGGCGCAATGACTTTCACCAAGCCGTTTTCCATGGTCACCTCAATGCCCAGCCCGCCAAATTCGCCTTTGGTTTCGACCTGCATATCCTCAAAGTTTTTCGGCGGCAAATAGGCCGAATGGGGGTCGAGCGATGCCATCATGCCCGACAGCGCCGCCTCGATAAGCTCCTTGTCGGAGGGCGCATCAACATAATTGCGGCGCACTTGTTCCAGCACATCACCAAATAGCGTCAATTGATTATAAAGCTCGCGCTCGTCGAGGCGCTTTTCACTAAGCGCCGGGCCACCGGCCATGATGAGGGGCAGCGATAAAACCAATGCCCAAATGACATGACGCCGTTTGCCTGTCATGGCTGCTGAAATGACCATATTCTTATCCTTTCGCCTGCCCGTTTAACCCGTTTTCACCGCATGTTTGAGCCAGGGTGATGGGTCAATCGGCCGGCCTTCAAATCTCAGTTCCATATATAGCTGACTGCGACCGGAAGTCGAAGACCCCAAATGGTGATTTTCATGCGATTGTGTGCCTGGGAGAACACCCATTGGTTCGCCGGCCAGAATTTCTTGGCCGACATAAACCCCGCTATCGGCCAGCCCGGCCAAAATCATCTGAAACCCATCGGCCAATGAGATGATAACAATGTCGCCATATTGACGAAACGGCCCGCTATATAATACCAGCCCGTCATAGGGCGCATTAATTTGCGCGCCCGGACGACCGGCAATCGAGACACCTTGTTGGGTGACGCCATTTTCATTGCGCTGCCCGAAACCGGCCACCACTTGACCGCTCACCGGCAAGGGCAAAAGCCCGCGCGCTTTGCCAAAAGCACTGCCTTTGAAGCTGCCGGCGCTGCGGGTTTCAAGGCGGCGGGTCAAATCGCGCAAATCGCGCGCCTCGGCCACCAGCCGCGCAATCGCCGCCGCCTCGCGCGCCGCGGCACGGCGAATTTTTTTCTCCGCTGCGGCTTTATCGCCCAGCGCTTTATCCAAATCGGCACGCGCCGTGGCGGCATCTTGTTCGGCGGTAATCAGTGCCTCTGATTGACGGTCCATGCGCGCGCGCAAAGCCGCCAATTCAGTCAGGCGGTCGCGCAATTCATCGGCGCGCTCTTGCATGCCGGGCACGACAGCCGCCATCACCACCGCCCCTTGCACGGCGGATAAGGCGTCCTCGGCATGCACGGCAAACGCCGGTGCGGGTTGTTTTTGCATGGCCTGTAAACCGGCCAGCAGACGCGCCAAAGCGGCGCGGTCATTTTGCAGCGCCTCATCAAATTGATTTTCCGTCACCGCCAATTCAGCCAACCGGTCTTCCAACCGATCGCGCTCGGCATCGATATTTTGCAAGTCACGCGCCAGCGCAATGGTGCGGCGTTGCAAGGCTTTTTGTTGTTGTTTCAGCCGCGCCGCCGTGGCTTTCAGCTCGGCTTCGCGATTTTTACGGCTCTCAATTTCTTCATTCAGCGCGTCGAGTTTTTGTAAATCACTGCTGCGGGGCGCATTTTCTTGCGCCAAAGCTGCCGTGCTGAGAAGCATCATTAAAAGGGTCAGGGCATGTTTCATGTCAGTCCCGATGATAGGGATGTGCGGTTAAAATGGAAATGGCGCGCCATAATTGTTCAGCCAGCATGACACGCGCCAACATATGCGGCCAGGTCATTTTGCCCAAAGAAAGCGTGATATCGGCCCGCGCCTTCATATCGCTTGGAAACCCGTCAGCCGGACCGATGACAAATAGCGCATCGCCACGATTTGTATCGCGCCAATGGCTGATATTCTCAGCCAATTGGCGGCTCGTCCAACCGGCTCCGCCTTCATCGAGGAAAATAGAGAACCCCTTATGCGCGTCCAGCGCCGCATGCAGTTTGGCGGGCGCATCATGATGGTCTTTAATCTCGGTAAGCTGTAACCCGTCAAGGCCAATGGCGCGGCCGCTTTTGGCGATGCGCGTGGCATAATCGTCATAAAGCGCCGCCGCCGCCGTGCCACGCATTTGCCCGACAGCCAAGAGGCTTAGGCGCATCGGCTTTACGCGGTTAGGCCGGCCGAATGTGTTTCGGCATCGGGATTATAGGCAGTGGTTTCGGCTTCAGTGGCCCACATTTTTTCAATGCCGTAAAATTCGCGCACTTCCTCGCGGAAAATATGCACGACCACATCACCGGCATCGACCAAGACCCAATCGCCGGTCTTTTGACCTTCAGTGCGGATATTCTTCTCGCCATTTTCTTTCAGCTTGCGCAAAAGATGGTCGGCCAGCGCGCCGACATGACGTTTTGACCGGCCGGTGGCCACGACCATATGGTCGGCCAAAGCCGATTTCCCGCTCAAATTTATGGTGACGATATTCTGGGCCAGATCATCATCAAGACTGGTCAGAACCATTTGGTGAAGCGCGCCATCTTCGATATCGGGGCGTTTCGTTTTTGCCTGCGGCTGCTTGTCAGTCAGAGCGTATCCTCACTTTGCTTGACATGATTGGTGTGGCAATTATCTGCCACAAATTTAGATTAGCCCATATTGGCGGGGCAATTCAATCGCCGTTTTTCGGGTCTTTTTGTCGGCTGTTTTTGGCCAATGATTTCGCGCCTTTGCCGCCTTTTTTTGTGGCGTCTCGCAAGCGCGAGGAGGCGAGCGATGAGCGCGCGCCGTCCAAAACAAGCCAGGCCGGGGCTTGGTAAAGCGGCAATTGCGCCGCCGCCGCAGCGGGTAAGCGCGCCCAGTCAAATGCGCGCGCTGCGGGCGATAGGGCGGCCTTATGGGCAAAGCCCGGGCGCGGATAAACCGCCATCGGAATCTCAGCCATCATATCTTGCCAATTTTTCCAGCGATGCATTTGCGCCAAATTATCGGCCCCAATAAGCCAGATAAAATCAACATGGGGGTAAGCGGCCTTTAAGGCGCGCACCGTATCAATGGCAAA
>FZLQ01000127.1 GCA_900197605.1 Phyllobacteriaceae bacterium Water-Bin73 | reverse complement strand
CGCGCGGTCCCCCCAACGCCGCCCCCAGCGTTTCAATCCCCCCCGGCCCGCCGATAAATTTTTCAGCCACCACTGTTAAATAACGCCGATCCAAACCGTCCAGACCGCGCTTATCGACTTCCAAGCGTCCCAAAGCGGCATCGGCAAGCTGGGCGCTAATCTCATCGGCACCATCAACATTGGCAAAGTCACGGACGCGGCGCAGCAAACGTCCGGCAACACGCGGCGTACCGCGCGCGCGCGACGCAATCTCATGCGCCCCATCATCGGAAATCGCCAAGCCCATCAATCCGGCATTGCGGCGAATGATATATTCCAATTCGTCATGCGTATAAAAGCCGAGATAAATGGGAATACCGAAACGGTCGCGCAAGGGCGTGGTCAGCAGACCTGAGCGGGTCGTTGCGCCAATCAGGGTGAATGGCGGCAAATCGATTTTCACCGAGCGCGCCGCCGGGCCATCGCCGATAATCAAATCCAGTTCGAAATCTTCCATCGCCGGATACAGCACTTCCTCAACCGCCGGACTGAGACGGTGAATCTCGTCAATAAACAGCACATCATGCGGCTCAAGATTGGTCAGCAATGCCGCCAAATCCCCGGCTTTGGTAATCACCGGCCCAGAGGTGGAGCGAAAGCCCGTGCCCAATTCGCGCGCCACAATTTGCGCCAATGTGGTTTTGCCAAGCCCGGGCGGGCCGGCCAATAAAACATGGTCGAGCGCATCGCCGCGCTTTTTCGCAGCCTCAATAAAAATGGCCAAATTCTCGCGGCCTTTTTGCTGACCGACGAAATCTGCCAGCGTTTTGGGACGCATGGCGGCATCGGCATCAGAGGCGGCATCTTCCGATTGCATCGTTTGGTCGATCAAACGCTCGTCCATCAGCTCATTTCCTTCAGCGCGGCTTTGATAAGCGCTTCAATGGTTTCGGCTTCATCGCCCAATTTGCTGCGCGCCGCCATCAATGCCTGATTGGCCTGCACGCGCTGGTAGCCGAGATTGGTCAGCGCCGACAGCGCCTCTTGCAACAGCTTGCCGCCCGCGCCATCGGCATCGCCCGCGCTTGCGCTGCTGGCGATAAATTGCGCTTCGGGAATTTTGTCTTTCAATTCTTGCACAATGCGCTGCGCGACTTTCGGGCCGACACCCGGCGCGCGCGACACCATGGCTTTGTCTTCAGCGGCGACGGCTTGGGTTAAATCAGCCGCCGATAATACGCCCTGAATCGCCAATGCCACTTTCGCGCCAACACCTTGCACACCCATTAATAAGCGGAACCAGCTTCTTTCTTCTTCGCTGGCAAAACCGAACAATCGCAATTGGTCTTCGCGCACATAGGTTTCAATCGCCAGACTGACGGCCTCGCCATCACCGGGCAGGCCATCAATCATGCGCGCCGAGCCTTCGACCATATAGCCGACGCCGCCGACATCAATCAGCACCCAGCCGCCGCCGCGGTCATCAAGACCCCGCCCGTCAACCCGTCCGCGCAAGCGGCCAATCATAAGGCCGCCCTCTTTCTATCGGCTTTCTCAATCGCCGCCTGCATTTTGCCTCCAAAATCTCCGGCATGCGCCAGCGTAATGGCGACAGCCAGCGCATCAGCCGCATGCTCATTTTCCATCTCAGCTTGCGGCAGCAACATTTGCACCATTGTTTTAATCTGATTTTTATCGGCATGACCCGAACCGGTGACGCTGCGCTTGATAAAATTCGGTGCATATTCGCTGACACTGATTTTGCGCCGCGCCGGCACCAAAAGGCAAACCGCGCGCGCTTGCCCAAGCTTCAAGGTCGCCGCGCCATCGCGATTGACGAAAGTTTGCTCAACAGCGGCATAATCGGGCGCATATTCTGCGACCACTGCCGCCAGCCCTTCGTCCAATTGTAAAAGTCGCTCGGCCAATGAAAGCGACGCATCAGAGCGCACCGCGCCATTGCCGATATGGGTCAGCTTCGAGCCGTGCATATCAACCACACCCCAACCGGTGAACCGAAGACCCGGGTCCAGTCCGATAAGGCGGCGTTTTGCTGTGCTCACATGCTTTCCCTTCTGCCTCGGTTCGCGTTAGGCCGAAAGTTGTTGCAGCACCTCTTCCGAAATGTCGAAATTGGCATAGACATTCTGAACATCATCTACATCGTCCAGAGCTTCGACCAGCTTAACTACTTTTTCGGCTGCTTCGCCTTCTACGGCAATATCATTTTGCGCGCGCCAGATAATATCAGCCGCGCGCGGCTCGCCCATAACCTCTTGCAAAGCGTTAACAACATTGTGCAATTCGTCCGGCGCACAGATGATTTCATGCCCTGCTTCAGAACTGTCCACATCATCAGCACCGGCCTCAATCGCCGCGTCAAACACGGTTTCGGCATCAGCGCGCTCAACATCAAACTCAATCGCGCCAACGCGGTCGAACATGAACGACACCGAACCGGTCTCACCCAAATTGCCGCCATTCTTTGAAAAAGTGGAGCGCACTTCGGCGGCTGTGCGATTGCGGTTATCGGTCAGCGTCTCGACAATAATGCCGATACCGGCCGGGCCGAAACCCTCATAGCGCACTTCTTCGTAAATCGTATCGCCATCATCAGCGCTTTTCTTAATCGCCCGCTCAATATTGTCTTTCGGCATATTT
>FZLQ01000026.1 GCA_900197605.1 Phyllobacteriaceae bacterium Water-Bin73 | reverse complement strand
GGTGTGCGCTGCGCCAAAGACGACAGGGCGTGCGCCGCTTCAAGGCCGCGCTGATTGGCTTGCAAGGTTGCGGCGCGCCAAAACCAAGCCCCGGGTCGGCGCGGAAAATTAGCCGCCAATATTTCCGCATTGGCCAAAGCCGCCGCCGCTTTATCGCGCGCCAAATCATGCTCGATAAGCGTCTCCAGCAACACCGCTTGCGGGCGACCTTGTAAATCAATCAGCCCGCGCAAAAACCCGTAATGGCCGTCCAAATCCGGTTTTTTGACCAGGCCGCGCAAATGTTTTTTCCAATGCGCCAACGTCACGGCAGCCAATTCTTCATCGGCCGGTTCCAACAAGACCAATAGCCTGTCACCATCGCCGCGCGCCATGACATGGTTCAGCGCTTGGGGAATAAACGGGCGAATATCGCCCCCCTCTTCGGCAAAACCGGCCCAGCTATAGCCGAAAGCCGTGCTGTTCAAATCGGCCAGAAAAGCGGTTTCCAATGCCGCTTGATGAACCGCCAGCCGATTGCCGACCGGGCAGCCCGGCGGGCACTGGCTGTCGCGCCATAGACGATAAAGAATATGACCGCCGCGCGCGGTTATACGCACCACTTTTTGGCTTTCACCGGCCTTTTGGCGACCCTTCACGGCCTCGGCCAGCAAGCGCACGCGCATGCCGAGAAACAGCCGATGCGCCGGTTCATCGGGGCCAATGCCGGTCAAATAAGCATCAGCCGCCGCCCAATCAGCGTCTTGCGCGGCCTGTCGCGCCAACACAATGCGGGCGCGCAAATCGAGCAAATCATTCAATAATTCCGCCGGGGTCGGCGGCGGCGCATCAATCGGCTTTTGCACTTCGATGAATTTATCCTTGCGGCGATATTTTTTGGCCAGCGCCACCAGCGCCGCATCGGGGGCTTTGTCGGCGCTTAATCGCGCCAGCACAATTAATTTATCCAATCGCTCGGCTTGCTTGCCGGTTGGGGTGAGGGCGCGCGCCGCGCGCAAATGGTCAATGGCCAAAACCAATGCCCCCAAATTAAGCCGCGCCACGCCCATTTGATAATCGGTCTGGCGTTTCAGCCCATCGGGCAAAAGCCGATAATAGGGTTTCAAATCAGGCCAGCTATTCACCACTTGGCTATATTGGCCATCGGCAAAGGCGCGGCGCATCACCCGCAGGCTGGGCCCCGGCGCATAATCCATGGCTTGCAGCAAAAGCTGGTCGCGCGCCATCAGCGCCAGCGCAGCGCGCGCGCTTTCCGGCGTGCCGCGCAAAGCCGGTTCCAATAGAGCGACAATCTCATCAGCCGGTCGGCCTTCGCCAACCGCCACCCGCGCCAAGCGCACCGCATCATCTGCCGGTTGTCCGGTCAGCGGATTGGCGCGGTCTTGACCCGCGCCCTCTTCATTCTGTGTCGTCGAGAAAAGCGGTGTCGGCGGCTGATAGCCGGGCGCGGTGATGCGCGCATAAAACGCCGCCACGGATTTTTTAAACGCGGGCGCACCGGCGCGTGCCAGGGATTGCTGCAAGCGGGTCAGCGTGTCTTTGGCCGAAGCCAAACGCCCGCCTTCAATTTGCGTGCTGGCCAGACCATACATGGCGCGTTGCACCAAAACCGGATGTTTGAACTCAAAGGTCAATTGTTGCATGCGCTTGGTCGCCTCAACCAGTGCCTGTTTTTTATCCTCGGCCGAAATATGGCGCACCGCCACAGCCAGCGCACTCCACGCATTGGCATAGGCGGCGGCGACCCGCATGGCTTCAATATCGGCCCAAAGCGCTGAGGATAGCAGCGTCTCATAATCAAGCTCATTGCCGCGCACCCGGTCTTCAGCCATGCGGCGCATATCGGCCATGCTCTGGCTCATTTGCGTGGCCGCCTTGACAAAAGGCACAAGCTCCAACGGCCCTAACGGCCCGTCATAACACGCCTCCATCGCCACGGAATATTCATCCATAGCCGCCAAATAAGGGGCGGCATCGGTCTCCAGCCCGCTCAGAATTTTCTGCGGTGTCGCGGTCAGCAGCGCCGGTGGCGCGCCACAGGCCAGCGCCGCAGGCACAGCCATAAAAGTCCCGATAACGAGATTGAGAGAGAACCAAAGCGGGGCGGGGGTGAAAAAGCGGCGCATCATATCTATTCCAAATTGGCCAGAAACGGCGCCAGCTCATCGTGAAACCGGTCGTCAAAAATCAGCAAGGCGAGGGTTTTCATTAATTGGCGTTCTGCCGCCAATGTCGCCGCCGTGCCGCCGCCCAAACGGGCCAAGCGACGAAATACCGGCATGACACCTTTTTTAATCAGGTCAACGCCCGAGCCGGTCGGGTCACCGCGTCCCAAAAGAGCGCGATTGGCCTCAACGCGGCTATCGAGCAAGGACAATCGCCCGCCGCGCGACTTAAACCGTTCGGCAATATCCGCCGCTTCGCCTAATTCCCGCCCATGCGGCGGTGCATCACCAATGATAATCACCACACGCTGCGCCCCGCTGCGCCAGCCAATAGCGCCCTCAACATCGCGCAAGGCTTGCGTCACCGCTTCGGGGTGGTCGCCGCCGCCCAGCGCATCAATACCGCTCATAAAGCCGCGGGCTTTTTGAATATCGAAACTGGGTTGCGAGATGCGGGTGACAAAATCAGGGTCATTATAATCGCGATAAGCAATAATGCCGAAGCGCGCCAGCGGCACCAGCCCGCGCACATATTCCGCAAGCTGCGCCATGCGTTGGCGCACTGTGCGATGCACCCAGACCATTGAGCCTGTTGCATCAATGGCGAAAACGACATCAATGCCAGTTTTTTGCAAATGCTCGATATAATCGGCAAAGCTTTGCGGCACGCCGGAAATCAAGCCGCCACCCGGCAAAGCGCGCTGCGTTACCGCCGCGCTGGGCATGGGCATGGCCGGCGCAATCGTCGCCATTTGTGCATTATCCATCATCAAATCATTGAAATCGGCTTCCAGCGGCACTTCCAAAAGCTCCGACAAATCAAGCTCGGCCTCAGCCAGACGCGGCAATTCAACCTGATTGTCTTGCGGCAATACCAGATCCAGTTCCTCAGGCCCGGCCTCACCGGCGGAAATGACAATACTGTCAGCCTCAGCCCCGCCGCCACGTTCGCCGCCAAACAACAAAACCAGCACCACCCCGACCGCCACAATATGGAGCGCCAAAGAGGCCGCCAAAAGCGACCACCAGACACGCGGCGGCACCGCCACAAGGCGTGCCCGCATACGGCCAAACCAGCCGCTTTTCTGAGGATTTATGGCATTGTCACTCATTCAGCAGCCTCGCCGGTCAGTTCGGTTTTCAGCCTAATCTCGCCAATGCCTGCCGCCGCCATGGCGCGGCGAAAAGCCAATAATTGTTTGGCAGTGGCGCGCCGATCGGCAATCAGCTCGAGCGGCAGACCCTGCGCGGCAATGCCTTTTTGAGCCACCAAATCGGTTAATTCACTGAGCGTCACCGGCTTCACATCAGACAGATAAAAGCCGTCATCTTGTTTAAGCCAAACGCTTAATGCCGCGCCTTGATGCGCCGATTGAATGGTGCTGCGCGCCACCTCCAAACCGGCCGGATGATTGGTCGATGGACGACCGGCAATCAGCACGAATAAGATAAGCAGAAATACGACATTGATGAGTGGCAAGAGATCAATCGATTTAATGTCGCGGCGGGTATTTTTCAATTGCATGCTCTAGCTCCGCTCAAAAATCAGCCAAGTCAATATCAAACACATCGCGCTCCAGCGTGATGGATTGCGCGCCCGATGCTTGCAGCGCGTCCATAATAGTGGTGACTTGTTGAACATTGGCGCTGCCCGCCGGCATCAACACCATCATTTGCTCGTCATTGAGTGCTGTCAGCTTGGCGGTTTCGCGGCGCAAAAACGCCGCATCAACCCGTGCGCCATTCCAGCTTAACGCGCCATCGGCACTTAGCGTAATGACCACAGGCGGCGCGGCGCTGGTTTCGCCCCCGGTGCCACGGGGCGGCGCCAAACGGCTTTGGCCGTAAGTGACAAAATCTGAGCCCAGCAGAAAAAACAGCAGCAGCAGAAATATCATATCAATGAGCGGGGTCAGGCCCATAAATCCGGCGCGGCGTTGGCGGCGAGCGAGTTGCATGAAGCCGCCCCCCTAACCTTGTGCCTTTGTTTCGGCGCGCACCAGAATTTCGGTCAGCGCGTCTTCAACCATATCGCGCACGCCATCGACCGCATTGTTAAAAATGGCGGCCAATATGGAAAACGGCAAAGCCACGCCGAGACCGAAAGCCGTCGTCAAAAGCGCCTCCCAAATGCCCGATGCCAGCAGCGCCGTATCAGCACCGCCAATGCCCTGACCGACACCTTGAAAGGCGACAATCATGCCCAGCACTGTGCCCAGCAAACCAAATAGCGGAGCCGAGGCGGCGATAAGTTCGAGCACCCAAATTTGGCGCGATAAATGGCGCACCAAAAATTGTGCGCGGCGCGTCAATTCTTCGCGCAACACTGCGGCGGATAATTTATCGCCATGGCTTTGACTGAGCGCAAAAGCGATGAGCGGTGCCGCCGGATGCACCAGCGCGTCGAGCCGCGCCGCCAGACCGCTGGTATTGCCGCGGCGCATATCCGATAGCGCCGCTTCAAACCCTTGCGGGCGAAAAATATCCATGCGGTAAAATTCATAAAGTTTGATGGCGGCAATCGGCACGCCGACGGCTGATAAGAGCGCAATCACCCAAGTTACCACACCGCCTTTGGAAAAAACCAATGACCAGAAACCCGGTGCTGCTTGTTGCGCTTGTTGTGTCTCTTGGGCGACCGCTTGCGCCCATGAAGCGTCGGCTAGCTGCGCGAGAGAAACGGCGACAAGAATGAGAGCCGGAATGAAAAACCTGCGCGACATAAATGATACCTCCAATGATATCTCAAATGGTCACCTCGAACTGGTTAAATTCATGCGAATTTGGGTGAGGATGTTTCAAGAATAAACAGCTTAGCCAAAAGAAAAGGCACTGCCAGCGAAAAACGGGCAGTGCCTCAAAATTTATCAGCCGCTTGCATCGACCCCGAAAGGGGCTTACAGCGCGCGCGCCACCAACATGCGCATAATCTCGTTGGAGCCGCCATAAATGCGCTGCACCCGACTATCGGTATACATGCGGCTAATCGGATATTCATCCATATAGCCCCAACCGCCGAATAATTGCAGGCAGACATCAATCACTTCATTTTCGCGCTCCGTGCACCAAAACTTGGCGGCAGCCGCCGTATTGGCATCAAGCACGCCATCCATAAGTTGCTGCGTCAACTGGTCAACCATGGCGCGCGCTGCCATCCAATTCGCCTTACATTCGGCCAATTTGAACTGGGTGTTTTGATAATCAAAAATCGCATTGCCGAAAGTTTTGCGCTCGCGCGTATAATCAACCGTCAATTGAATGGCGCGCTCCATCGCCGCCACTGCGCCATTGGCAATCACCAAACGCTCCGCCGGCAATTGTTGCATCAGCTGGTAAAAGCCCTGGCCCTCTTCGCCGCCCAGCACATTTTCAGCCGGCACTTTAACCTCGTCAAAAAACAGCTCTGACGTATCCGCCGCGTGTTGGCCCATTTTATCGAGATTGCGCCCGCGCGCAAAACCATCGCTTTCGGCTTCGACAATGACCAGTGAAATACCTTTGGCCCCTTGTTCGGGGTCGGTTTTGGCAACCACCAAAACGACATCGCAATGCTGGCCATTGGTGATGAATGTTTTGGAGCCATTGACGACATATTGATTGCCGTCTTTCAGCGCGGTTGTTTTCACCGATTGCAAATCCGAACCGGTGCCCGGCTCGGTCATGGCAATGGCGCAGACCATCTCGCCACTGGCCATTTTCGGCAGATATTTTTTCTTCTGCTCTGGCGTGCCATAGGCCAGAAAATAATGCGAGCAGATAAGCGAATGAACCGACTGGCCCCAACCGCCAATGCCCTGGCGCGTTTGCTCTTCGGTCAAAATTGCCTCATGGCGATAATCACCGCCGCCGCCGCCATATTCCTCCGGTATGGAAGTCAGCAAAAGACCGGCCTCACCGGCCTTGTTCCAAGCGTCGCGATCGACCATGCCCTGCTTGTGCCATTTATCGGCCAATGGCACGAATTCAGCCTGCATAAATTTGCTGGCAGCATCTTTGAAGATTGTTAAATCCTCAGTCATCCATGGTGATGTATAATTTCCAAGCATGTTTATCTCCCCAAACCTCTTATCAATTTGAGCCGAGTGTAAGCAGGCAAATTGCGCCGCGCAACCCACGCGCTTGCGACAATATCGCGCTAAAGCTGCATGCCCGGATGATAGCCGCCCAGCAATACACGTCCCGTCATCTCATAGGTCGCGCCATTGGTAATCATATGCTGGGTCATGGTCTGCGCGTCGCGCAAGCGCCGCTGAATGGTGCTGGCTTTATAAACCGATGTGCCGCCGGCAATATCATGCGCGGCGCGCACCACCTCAGCGCAGTGGCGCACCGCATGGGTGGCCGCCAAGCGCAAATCGGCTTTCAGGGCCGGTGTCACCGCATCTTCTTGCGCTGCCTGCCACGCATCGCCGAGGGTTTTTTCATAAAAAGCATGAGCGGCACGCCAGTCGGCCTCGGCTTGCGCCAATGATGATTGAACGCCGCTGCGTTCAGCCAAAATGCGGCCATGGCCTTGAGCTTTTTTAGCTGTCGCCAGCGCCATCACCTCGTCTAACGCGGCGCGCGCATTGCCCAGCGCGACAGCCGCCACCCCGGCGGCCAGTAAAGCAAAATAAGGCATGTGATAAAGCGCGCCGTCCGCCCAGGGCGCGTCGCTGGCAATCGAATAGCTATGCGCCACCGGCACGCGAACATTGTCCAATTCAACATCACCTGACGAGGTGCCGCAAAGACCCATTGTGTGCCATGTGTCGTGAAAAATGACCTTATCGCGCGGTACCATGAGCAAGCGAATTTTATCACCCGATGGCGTGTCGTCTTCATTGCCCAAGCCCATCCCCCCCAAGCCGATATAATCGGCATTGGCCGAGCCACTGGCCCACGCCCAACGACCCGAGGCGATATAATGCTCACCCGCTTCGTCATAGCCACGCAGGGCGCGGCCATTGGGCGCAAAAATACCGCAGGTAATACGCTCTTTTGCGGCGAACATATCGGCACCAATATTGGCGGGAATATAAGCCGCACCCAGCGCTGCCGTCGCGCCGATCATTGACACCCAGGCGCTTGCCGCGTCATGACGCGCCAAATATTCAAGCCGCGCCATCGCAATCGGCGGCGGCAATTCCTGCCCGCCCAGCGCTTTGGGCACAAACATGTCAAAAAAACCGGCGGCGGCCAAAGCCCGCGCCAATTCGCGCGGCAATTGACGCGCCTGTTCGCTGGCTTCGCTCTGCGCGGCAGCGCGTTCACTCACGGCTTTAATATCAGCGTTTATGCTCGCATGCATATTCATCAGACGTCCCCCCGCCGAAAAACTTTCAGCACTTACTCTGGGGCAATCATCTGGCGAAATCAATCCGACAAATAAGGTGCCCTTTTTAATCGGGCATATCGGTCGGTTAGGTCAGTCAGTTAGGTCAATCCAGAGCGGTGCATGGTCTGACGGGCGCTCCCACCCCCGCGCGGCGCGCAGCACCCCATAATCCGTCACGCCCGCCGATAAATCCGGCGTCACCCAAATATGGTCGAGACGGCGTCCGCGGTCAGAGGCCGCCCAATCGCGCGCCCGATAGCTCCACCAGCTATAAAGCTTTTCTTCCGGCGGCACGAAGCGGCGCGCCACATCATCCCAATCGGCGGCTTTTTGGACTTTCGCCAATTCGGCAATCTCGACCGCCGTATGGCTGACCACATTTTTAAGCTGTTTGGACGACCATACATCATGCTCTCCCGGGGCGATATTGAGGTCGCCCAACATTACTTGACCAGCCGCTTTTCCGCCTTTTTTTAGCTTTTTGAAGGTGTTTTGCATCTCTTTCAAAAAGGCCAGCTTATGGGCAAATTTGTCATTTATTTCAGGGTCCGGCTCATCGCCGCCGGCCGGCACATAAAAATTATGCACCGTCACCGGTTTTTTGCCCGGCTTCACCGTTACCGCAATATGCCGCCCATCGCCCTTGCCGCAATAATCGACAATATGACTGTCGATAACCTCATGGCGCGACAGCGTCGCCACCCCGTGATAGCCCTTAATGCCGTTTTTGGCGACATGGTTAAAACCCGCCTTGGCAAAGGCTTTTTCGGGAAATTGATCATTCGGGCATTTGGTTTCCTGCAAACAGATAATATCGGGGTCGAGCTTTTTAATCAGCTTCACGACCAGCGGCGCGCGCAACCGCACCGAGTTAATATTCCATGACACTATCCGCATTGGCTTTCGCCCTTTCTCGACAATCGAAGATTCAAAAATAAAGGATTAAAATAAATTAAGGCTACGCCCACTCAAAGCCAAGGGCCAACGACCCAGCTCAAAAAGCCTGTAACGTAGCATAAGCGGGTGCTCCAGAGCCTCTTCACCGGCTGCCAAATCATCTTGCTCAGCCATTTCAAGCGCCGCAGCGGCCAGCGCCAATGCCCCACCAAAGGCCGCTTGTTGCGCCGCGCCGACAGCCAAATCGCGAATCGCATCGGGCGGCTCGTCGGCCATCATCAATGCTTCATCGGCCATTTCAGACAGCGGTTCGGCCAAGGCGGCGGATAAATGCGCCAGCATGACGCTAAGACCTTCCTCCGAGACGGCATTGAGCACCCGATCTGTCAGGGCGGCGCGTAATTGCTCTTCAGCCTCCCAAGCCTCAGAGTTCAAATCGCCGCTTTCGGCGGCATCAAGCGCGTCGTCCCAATTCATCACCGGCAATGGCTCGGCATCGGGAAAGCCCAAAGCGTCCAAATAAAGCCGCGCCAAATGGGCTGTCTCGCCATTTATCGGCTCGCCCAGTTCAGCAAACCAGCGCGCCCGCGCCGCGCGCTCGGTAAATTCGCGAACGGCGGAGAGAAGCGGTATTTCTGCCTCTAAGGCGCGTAAGGTTTCGGCACTGGCCTGCCAATCCGTGTCGAGGTCAGTGTCAGCGTCTTGGTCATAATCCGGCCCCGAAATGGGATCAGATTGGTGAGGCGTATCAGTCATGTCGGGCTTATGCGTCATAAGGCTTAATAATCATCCTCTTCATTTTCGATAATATCGAACGTGCTGCGGGGTAAGGCGTCATGCGTGATGATTTCAGACAGCCGCACCAATGTCACCAGATTTTGCACATCGGTCAGTTGCCACGCATAAAGCCGGTCGCCCTTAAGGGTGAAAAACAGCTCGGCCTTGCCAGGCAGTTCCTCGCTCGGGTCATGCAGGGTAATGGAATAATTATCATCGCGCAGGGTAAAACCACTGACCATATCGGCGCTGATGCCGTCGCTAATGGCTTGGCGCAGAACCGCCAATGGGGTCAGCGCGACCGGAAACCAATTCGGCTCGGCACCCACAACCTCTTGCACGGCGACAAATTTTCCTTTGACGGTCACAATGCTTTCGCCGCCAATATCATAGGCAAAGCGCAACCGATTGGGCCAATCAATGGCATAGACACCGGCGGCATGCGCGCCATTGGGCAGCTTTTGCTGAAACCGACCGCTTAGAGGCGGCATGGCCTGCAAGGCCTGATTGATGCGCCCAAGCCAAGCACTGTCTTGCTCTAAGGTAAATCCATTAGCGGTGTCAGAGGCGGCAGCGGCGGGCGTGAGGGCGAAGAAAAAAGCCGCCAGCATCAGGGCCATTAAAAAAGCCAGCCCGCCTCTCTGCTGATTTATGTGTGGTCTTATGTGCAGTCTTATGTGCGGTCTTAACGCGATAGGTGCGGTTTTATTCTTGCTGTTATTCATTCTGGCTCACCTTTGGGGGGTTAATGTTTGCCCGCTAAAATTTCGCGCTTACCGGCATGATTGGGCGGCGAGATGACGCCCTGTTCTTCCATTTGTTCAATCAGCCGCGCGGCGCGATTATAACCGATGGACAGCCGCCTTTGCACATAGCTGGTCGAGGCGCGGCCATCGCGGGTCACAATCGCCACCGCTTGGTCATAGAGGCTATCACCACCGGCGCTTTCCATATCAGGCGTTTCCTCAGGCTCTTGCGTCACTTGCTCAATATAGTCAGGCACGCCTTGTTTTTTCAAAAACGTCACGACTTTTTCAACTTCTTCATCAGACACAAAAGGCCCGTGCACGCGCTGCACACGGCCACCGCCGCCCATATAAAGCATATCGCCCTGACCCAATAATTGCTCCGCGCCCTGCTCGCCCAACACCGTGCGACTGTCAATTTTGGAGGTCACTTGAAAGGAAATGCGACTTGGAAAATTGGCTTTAATCGTGCCGGTAATCACATCAACCGAGGGGCGCTGTGTCGCCGTGATGAGATGCACACCGGCCGCGCGCGCCATTTGCGCCAGACGCTGCACGGCGGCTTCAATTTCCTTGCCCGCGACCATCATCAAATCAGCCATCTCATCAATCACCACAACGATAAAGGGCAATATTTCGGTTTCAATAATCTCATCTTCGTAAATTGCTTCGCCACTTTCAGGGTCAAAGCCGGTCTGCACACGCCGCGACAGGGTTTCGCCCGACGCCTTGGCTTCGCGCATGCGCTCATTAAAGCCGTCAATATTTCGCACACCGATTTTGGCCATTTTGCGGTAGCGGTTTTCCATTTCCTGCACCACCCATTTCAACGCGACCACGGCTTTTTTCGGCTCGGTCACCACCGGTGCCAGCAAATGTGGAATCCCGTCATAAACCGATAATTCCAGCATTTTGGGGTCAACCAAAATCAGCCGGCACTGGTCGGGGGTCAAGCGATACAACAAAGATAATATCATTGTGTTAATGCCGACCGATTTGCCCGAGCCGGTTGTGCCGGCGACCAAAAGATGAGGCATTTTCGTCAAGTCCGACATCACCGGCGCGCCGCCAATATCTTTACCCAGCGCCATGGTGAGTTTGGATTTACCGCTTTCAAAATCGCTGGAAGATAACAGCTCGCGCAATGACACTAATTCACGGGTCTGATTGGGCAGTTCAATGCCGATAACATTTGAGCCGGGCACCGGCGCAACCCGCGCCGAAACCGCACTCATGGAACGGGCAATATCATCTGACAGGCCAACCACGCGCGAGGAGCGCACACCGGCTGCCGGCTCGAGTTCATAAAGCGTCACCACCGGCCCCGGACGCACTTGCCCGATTGTGCCCTTAATGCCGAAATCCGCCAGCACGGTTTCCAACATGCGCGCATTGGCCTCCAACGCATCTTTGCTGAGGTTCAGGGTTTGGCGCGGTTTTTTATGCTCGGTCAACAGCCGCAGCGGCGGCAATTCATAGGTTGAGTGGTCAAAGGCCAGACTGGGCTGGGCTTCGCGCGCGGCGCGGCGGCCTTTTTTGGGGGCGGGTTTTTTATCCGCCACCTGCACCGCGCCACGTGCCGTATCAAACCCGGCTGCGGTCTCTGACCCGTCTTGTTGTGTGTCTTGTTCTGTGTCTTGAGGGGGGCCTTCTGACCCGTCTTGTTGTGTGTCTTGATTTGTGTCACGCGCGCGCCATATCACCGGCAGACGCGCCGCAAAGCGGCGCAATTGATACGGGCTGAGCCAGACGACCGCCGCTCTGATGCGGCGATAAGCTGTCGGAAGCTGGCGCGTTATGCGCAGGCTTTGCCGCCCCGTTTGCCAGCCCAAATTGGCTGTGTTGCGCACCAAGCCACTGCCGAACAAAGCCGCCAGCAACGCCATTGCGCCCAAGCCATAGGCCAATGCCAGTTCGATGCGGCGCGGCATATACATTTCCAATCGCGCCAAACCGACCTCCAGCCCGTCGGCCAATAACTCCCCCAATGCGCCACCCGGGATTGGTGAGAGCGGATCGACTTGGCGTCCCCCCAATGCCAAAGCCAGGGCCATAATCAGCGGCGCGGCCAGCGCCGCGATAAATCGCCAATTGGGTCGATTAAGTGCCAGACCGGTCAATTGCCGCGCCGCGCGCGCGCCCAATGGCAATAGGATAAGCCAAACCGCAAGGCCGAAAAGTTGCAGCACCATATCAGCGGCAATCGCCCCCGGGCGACCCAGCCAATTATCAATATCGTGGCCGCTGGAAACATTCATGCTGGCATCTTGCGGCGCATAGCTGAGCACGGCCAAAGCCAGCAGAAACACCAGCAGCAGGCTGATGGCGGCTGACAGGCGCAGCCATAAAAATCCGGCCGCAAGGCGCAACCGCTTGGCGATATGGCGCAGGCGGCTCATGCGGCACCATGTGTTGCGGTTTGGGTAAAGGTCTCCAGCGCCGCTTTCAGTCGGGGCAAAGCGTCTTGCGTCACCGCCATATCGGCCACCAAAGCCACGCGAATATACGGCGCGGCATGTGCTGCATGTGCTGCATGTGGGGCTGCCAAATAGCCGCCGGGCAATACCCGCAATCCCTCTTCACGCCAAACATGCAACGCCGCCGCTGCGCCATCACCGACATTCAGCCAGAGAAAAAACCCGGCATGCGGACGATAAAAATCAAAGCTTCCGGAAAAAACGGTTTCGGCAAAATCAAATTTTTCGGCATAGCGCGCGCGATTATCCGCAACATGCGTATCCTCACCCCAGGCCAGAGCGGCGGCGGCTTGGGCCGGCATCGGGCATTGCGGGCCGGCGATTTGGCGCAAATCATGAAACGCTTGCATCGCCCCGTCGCCGCCTGCCGCAAAGCCGCTTCTCAGACCGGGCAGGTTGGACCGTTTGGAAAGAGAATGAAAGGCAATCACCGGCGCATCGGGCGTGCCGCTTGCCGCCATCACCTCAAGAATAGAGGGCGGCGGCGATTGAAGCGGGTCATAAATTTCCGCATAACATTCATCGACCAGCAGCAAGAAATTATGCTGCATGGCAAGCGCCAGTGCTTTTTCGAGATAGGCCTTATCGGCCACCGCGCCTTGCGGATTGGACGGATTGCACAGATAAAGCGCACGCATGCGCGCCAGCGTGTCGGCATCAAGCGCGTCCAAATCGGGCAAGAAATTTGTCTGCGGGGTCGCTGCCAGATAATGCGGCTTTGCGCCTGCCGCCGCGGCGGCGCTGGCATAAATTTGATAAAACGGGTCAGGCATGGCCATCACCCCATCGGCTTTTGGGGGTGCGATTTGCGCGGCCAAAAACAACCCCTCGCGGGTGCCGTTGAGCGGCAAGACTTGATGCGCTTGCGACACGCAAGCGGCAACGCCAAAGCGCCGCTGCAGCCAACCGCGCGCCGCGGCTTGCCAATCGGGCGTGCCGGCAATTGGCGGGTAGCGGCGATATTGTTCGATATTTTCGCTGACAGCAGAAAGCGCAAAAGAGGGTGGCGCATGTTGCGGCTCGCCCAGCGCCAATGAGACCGGTTCGCGCGGCGGCGTCACATCGTCCAGCAGCGCACGAAGGCGGGTAAATGGCGAAGCGGGCAGGGTGTCAAAAGCCCCTTTTTGCATTTTTGTCTCCAAAAGAAAAACCCGCGCGCGGCATATGAGCCCGCCCGGGTTGTTCACGAATCAGCCTGCTTCAGACTAACCCAGCCACGCCGCTTATAGCAAAGGCTAAAGCGGCGTGGATATTTTTCAGCTTAAATGCGGCTTAACCAATGCCGCTTTCCGGATTGGCCGCGATTTTGTGAATGGAGAGGTCAGCACCCTGACGCTCTTCTTCTTCGCTCAACCGAATGCCGAGGCTTTGTTTGAGCGCGCCATAAACCACGCCACCGGCCAGCGCGGCAAAACCGCAGCCGACAATCGTGCCGATAATTTGCGACATCAGGCTGACACCGCCCAAACCGCCCAGCGCTTCGAGGCCGAAAATACCGCAGGCAATACCGCCCCAAGCACCGGCCAGACCGTGCAACGGCCAGACACCCAAAACATCGTCGATTTGCAGCTTCTCTTGGCAGAACACAAACATTTTGACAAACAAGACACCGGCAATCGCACCGGTTGCCAAAGCGCCGCCCGGATGCATCACATCAGAACCGGCGCAGACCGCAACCAGACCGGCCAGCGCCCCATTATGGACAAAGCCCGGATCATTTTTGCCGACAAATAAAGCAGCCAAAATACCGCCGACCATGGCCATTAGCGAATTGACCGCGACCAGGCCGGAAACGCCGTCCAATGATTGTGCGCTAACCACGTTAAAGCCGAACCAACCAATGCACAAAAGCCAGCTGCCCAGTGCCAACCAGGGAATGGAGCTTGGCGGAAAGGCCGAGCCTTTATCGCCATAGCGACCCAGCCTTGCGCCCAACAGAATGACCGCCGAAAACGCAATCCAGCCGCCCACACCATGCACGACAACCGAGCCGGCAAAGTCATGGAAGCTGGCACCGAAGCTGGCTTCGAGCCAGGCTTGGAAACCGAAATTGCCGTTCCAAATCATCCCTTCGAAAAACGGATAGACCAGCGCCACAATCACGCCTGACGCAATAAGCTGCGTGCCGAATTTGGCGCGCTCGGCAATGCCGCCTGAAATAATCGCCGGAATGGCGGCGGCGAAAGTCAGCAAGAAAAAGAATTTAATCAGCGACAGGCCTTGCGGGCCATAGGCCTCATCGCCGCCATCGCCGCTAATCGTTGCCGCTGAAGACAAAAAGTCCATGCCATAGGCAACGGAATAACCGATGAAGAAATAAGCCAAAGTTGACATGCCGAAATCCGACAGGATTTTGACCATTGCGTTCACTTGGTTTTTCTTACGCACCGTGCCGACTTCGAGAAATGCAAAACCGGCATGCATGGCGAACACCAAAATGGCGCCCATAAGAATAAAAAAGACGTCGCCGCCTATCGCGTTGGTTTCCATGATAAACTCCCCTAGATATGCCGCATTTATGCAAAAACCGTGCCAAACCGTTCGCGCCTGCGACATTGGGCTTTGACGGGTCACGCGGCTAGTTTGCTGCCTTTTTAGGCAGGCCGTATTATCATGGCTAAATTTTAAGCATTTATTCTGCGGCGGCATGTCGGCGCGGGGCTGGACGCGCCCGCGCTTTTGCGGCACTGTCGCAACCGGTCAGACCAATCCGGTCGAGTAAAGCGCGAGACAAATGCCAGAACAAAATCCGATATTAATTCACGGCAGCGGCAGCACGGCGCGGGTCACCGCTTTGGCGCTCGCGGCAGCTTTGGGGCATACAGATGTCCCGCTTCATTCCGTGACGGCATCGGCAAATGCCAATGATAAATCCAATAACAAAACAGGCGATAAGCCCGGTGATAATGACTGGGGCAGCGTTTTGGCGCTCAGTCCGGCGGCCAAAACCATGTTGGATATATTGGGCGTATGGCCACGGCTCGACCTGCCCAGCGCAGCGGTCTGCGATATGGCGGTTTATGGCAATGCCGCGGCAATGGCGCATAATATCGGGCTGGATTTCAACCCGCCCGAAAATCTGCCGCCAACCCAAGCAGAAAATCCGGATGCGGTCACGGTGTTGGCGCATATTGTCAGCCGCAGCGCACTCGACCGCGCGATTCATGCGGCTTTTAACGCTACCTTTGACACGCTGACCGCCAAATTGCATCGCCATGACGCCGCGCTGACCGGCTTTGACAAAAGCACCGGCGCGGCGCGTTTTTCAGATGGCACAGATTTAACCGCCGCGCTGCTGGTTGATTGCGCGCGCGCCGCAACCGACCCGCGCGCTGCGCCGCTATGGCGCACAAAAAGCGCCGCCCAATATCTGACCCATGATTATCAGGCCGCCGCTTTGGTCTGTGTGCTGGCCTGCGACCGACCGCATGGCGGACAAGCCGTGCAAATCTTTTTGCCCGACGGGCCGCTGGCACTGTTGCCGCTTCCCGACCCGCATCAGCGCGCGCTGATATGGTCGTTGCCGCATTCCCGCGCCCGCGCGCTGGCCGAGATTGAGGACGGTGTTTTTATGCATGAATTGGCCCGGGCCACGCAAGGCCATGCCGGCACGCTCGCGCCTGACGGGCCGCGGGGGTTACAAAAACTGGTTCTGGCACTGGCTGAGAATTATGTCGATGAACGGCTTTGCCTATTGGGCGACGCGGCGCATATCATTCATCCGCTGGCCGGTCAGGGATTTAATTTGGCGCTGCGCGATGCGGCGCAATTGGCCGATACATTATTTGATGCCCAAGCGCTTGGGCTGGCTTTTGACGGGCCGCATGTGCTGGCCGATTATCAAGCCCTGCGCCGCGCCGATGGCGGGGCGATGGCGGCGACCACCCATATATTGGCGGAGATTTTTTCAGGCCCCCAAAGCCGGTTCACCGCGCCACTGGCGCGGCTTGGCCTTGCGCTCACCGGACGCATGGCGCGCGCCAATCAAGGGCTGGCGGCACGTTTTCGCGCCCAAGCCAATGGCGGCACCGCCGCTTTGCCGCGCCTGATGCGCGGGCACCGTTTTTAATTTTTCAGAAAACGAAAAGCTAAAATCAAGCCTCGAGCTTGCGGGCTTCTTCCGCCAACATAATCGGAATCCCATCGCGCACCGGATAGGCCAAACCGGCCTCTTTCGATACCAGCTCACCGGCTTTCTCATCATAAGAAAGCGGGCCGTGGCTGACCGGACAGACCAGCAGTTCCAATAGGGCGGGGTCGAGTTTTTGCGTATCGCTCATCTTAGCTTGCCTCTTTCGCTGTCTTTATTGCACGGCATTATCATTGGCGCCGCCCGATTGCCCTAATTGCGCCAGCACCATTTCGGTCAGCGCGATCAGAATTTCAGCGCGCTCAGCCAGCGTCGCCGCCTCAAGCATGGCCTGTTTTTCTTGCGCGCCATAGGGGCTGATAATGCATAGCGAATTGACCAAAGCCTCATTATTCGAGCTTTCAATGGCCGGCCAATCGGCGGACATGCCATTGGCCTCAAGATAGCGTTTCAACACATCAAGCACGCCCTCGCGATTGACATCAATACTGCCGACATCGGCGATGAGATCGCTTTCATAGGGGCGATAATCGGCACGGATTTGACGATAGGGCGTCAGCACATTTAATTCCTCAGCCACCTCAAAACGCGCCACGCCGGTCAATGAAATGACCATGCGCCCATCATCGGTTTCGCTGAAAGACGAAATGCGCCCGAGACAGCCGACGCGCTGTAATTTATCGGCACCGCTCTCATCATCATAAGGCTGCACCAATCCAATCAAGCGGCCCTTGGCAAGTGCATCTTCAAACATTTGCAAATAGCGCGGCTCGAAAATATTCAGCGGCAATTGTCCGCGCGGCAATAGCAATACGCCTTCCAGCGGAAACACCGGCACGGTTTCAGGCAGTTCACTAATCATTTCGGGGTCAAAGGACATAAATCAAGCCTATCAGCTAAATAACAGCGAGGACAGACGCTTGCGCGCCGCCACCACTAATTCATCTTGCGCGCCATATGCGTCAAATAATTCGAGCAATTGTTTACGCGCTGCGTCTTCGTTCCAATCGCGCTGACGCGCGACAATTTCCAATAATTCATCAAGCGCCGCTTCGCGTCGACCGCCGCCATGATGCGCCAGCGCCAAATCAAACCGCGCCTGATGGTCATTCGCATTTTTATCCAATGCGGCCAAAAATTCTGCCGCATCGCCCAAATCACTTGGCGCGGCTTTGCCCGCCAGCGCCAAAGCGGCGCGCGCCGAGGCCAGTGCCAGGTCATTATCATGCGGCGGGGCGGCCGCCAAAACGTGCTGCGCGGCGTCCATATCGCCGGCGGCCAAATGGCTGTGCGCCAGCCCCGCCATCGCGCCCAGATTTTCCGGCTCTTGCGCCAAAGCCGCGCCATAACATTCCACCGCATCATCAATCTGACCGGCGGCCAGCGCCTCGGCTGCCGTCTCCATCAAAGCCTCGGCAGGCGATTGGCCAAGCGCGTCATCCATATGTTTTTCGAGAAATTTTTTGACCTCGCTTTCAGGCAGCGCGCCATAAAACCGTCAACCGGTTGACCGCCCTTAAAGGCAAACACAGCCGGAATGGACTGCACCTGCAATTGCTGGGCCACCGCCGGATGCTCGTCAATATTCATTTTTGCCAAGCGCACCGCACCATCTGATTGCGCCGCCAGTTTTTCCAAGACCGGCGTTAGCTGTTTACACGGGCCGCACCAGGGCGCCCATAAATCGAGCAAGACAAGGCGGTCTTGTGAGGCCTCAATGACCTCGGCCATAAATGTCTCGGTCGTCACATCAATGACGCTGGCGCCATGATCGCCCGCGGCGCCAAGCATGGTGTGTTCTGGATGCGGCGCAGCGCCGTCTTGGGTAAATTCTGATGACATTCTCACTTCTCCTGCCCTTTAAATGGGGTCTGGCGGACGCTTTGTCTAGGGGGATGGCGATAAAGCGGCTTTTGTTAAATGGCTACTTGTCAAAACCGCAGTGATGGTGCATAACGCAATCCGTTCTGGCGATGCGGGCGTAGCTCAGGGGTAGAGCACAACCTTGCCAAGGTTGGGGTCGTGAGTTCGAATCTCATCGCCCGCTCCAGAACAATTTCAAAAAAATTAACCGCCCTTTTTGCCGCCGACCGTGGCGCGCAATAGCCGCCTAATGGTCAACCAAACCAGCGGCACCGTAATGGCGACCAGTGCCATATTGACAATGAGCGGGTCGAGTGCGGGTTGGCGCGCCAATACCCAATCGGCGGGGGCGCGCAATAAATTGACCAAATAATATGAAATGGCGACCGTCGAGACGCCCTCTACCGTATGTTGCAAACGCAATTGGCGCGCCGCCGAATGATTGAGCGAGGCCAAAAGATCGGCGTTTTGCTGCTGCATATCCAGCTCGATGCGGGTTTGCAAAAGCCCCGTCATAGCGGCAATTTGTTCGGCCAAATCATGACGACGGCGTTCGGTTGATTGATAGGTCGCAATCGCCGGTTGCAGGCGACGCTCCAAAAACCCGCCAATAGTGATGCGGCTGTCATAGGCTTGCTCTTGCAAGGAGGCAAGCCGGGCCGTGACCAAATCCCAATAAGCCGTGCAGGCGGCGAAGCGAAACGAGGTGCGCCGCCAGACATCTTCCAACTCACCGGTCAATTGGCTCAATAGTTCAAAACGCTCGCCATCAGCACTGCCGGCGGCTGAAATGCTGGGCGGCACACGCGCCGCAATATCGGCCAATTGCGCTTGCGCGGCGCGCGCGCGATTAAGACCAATGGCGGCAAAAGAACGATAGGTTTCAATCTCAACAACTTGCAAAGCAATCCGCCCGACATCGCGCACATCACTATCGGGGGCAAAATCCAGCGCGATTTTCGTGTGCCCGTCTTCGGCCACTTTGAAATCGAAAAACCCGTCAGCCAATCCGTTTTCCAATTGGCTGGCGCAGGTCCAGCCCTCGCGCGCCGCGCCGCGCAGACTGCATTGGCAATCAACCGCAACCACCACTTCGCCGCGGTTTTTCTCCAGCCAATCGCTCGGCAAATATTGCGCCGCCGAGCCGCTTTCAGCGCGTTCATCAATAATCGTCAGCGAGACAAATTCCGTATGCCGCTCAATATTGAATTGCACCTCGTCATGGCGCGCCCTGATGAGGCGGCTTTGCCCCTCATTATCCCAATCAATTTGCGGCAGTGTGTCGGATAAAATATCGCGCAAGCCGTCAAACGCCGCATCGCCCGATAGGCACAGACGAAAAATCGCCGTCGGCAGAGCAAAGCGCGGAAACGGGCGCGCATTTAACTCATCCGTAACCTGGCGCAACCGCCATTGGGATTTATGCATTTGATTGGCGTTACCTGACTCACTCATAATCTTACTACGTTATTTATGCCGCTCCGGTTTCCAGCCATTGGCCAAAAGATGCCCCTCGGCATAAGCCAGCGGGCTGTCCTCAAGCGGCGTCGCCATGGTGTCATTCCAGCGATTGAGAAAGCCGAACATGGCGATGACTGCAACAATCTCGCATATTTCGGCTTCTGAAAAATGCGGCGCCAACGCATCGAAATGCGCTTGGGTTGCGCCATTGGGCACGCTGCCACCGGCTTGCGCCAAAGCCAAAGCGGCGCGCTCCGCGTCAGAAAATTGCGGATCGGTTTCATATAACCAAAGCGCTTCAATTTTTTCGTCGGCCACGCCGCGCTCATGCGCCCCATGCGCGGTATGGGCTTGGCAATAAGCACAGCCCGCCGCGGCGCTGGCAATATGGGCAATCATTTGCCGCAAATCGGGTGCCAGCTTGGCCTCAGGCCCCAAAATGGCGGCGCTTAGCCCCAAAAACCCGCGCAGGATTTCCGGTCGATGCGCCATGATTTTCAAGCTGTTTGGTTCAAAGCCCATCACCGCAGCGGCAAAGGCCATTTCATCGTCAACTTCGGCAAGCTGGGCGGCGTCGGCATTTTTCAAATGGGCCATATCGTCTCCTATTTCTTTTCGCGTTTTTTCAGCGTCACAAAATTGGCTGTTGATGAACCGGTCGCCAATAGCTGACCCGCGCCATCATATAACTGCCCCTCGACAAAGCCGACCGAACGCCCGCGCCGCACCACTTGGCCGACCGCATAAAGGCGTCCCGGGCGTGCCGGCGCCAACATGGACACTTTCAGTTCCAATGTCGGGCTGATTTGTCCCCAATCGAGATTGAGGCCAATCGCAAAGGCCATGGCATCATCTAACATGGCGGCGACATTACCGCCTTGAATGCCACCCCATTTATTGCACAGCTTGTCATCGGCATTAAACGCCATTTCGACAATCCCGCCATCGCGATTGACGGCCAATAATGCGAGGCCCAAATGCGCCGATGTGGGGGACGGTTTTTGATGCGCGGCCTTTACATTGGGCGGCCAGTTTTCGCTGTCCGTTTCAAAGCCGGGTCGCTCCGTACCAAACCGGCTCACATCCATCGCGCTTGCGCTCATTACCATCTCCCCAAAAGGCTGCGCCCGATATTTATCGGCGCGCGGTCATTTGCCCGACAGTAAGGGGCGGCTTTGGCGCTGGCAAGGGGGCTTGGCTGTCTTGCACAAACTCGTTTTGACGCATAGTTTGGAGGCCATGAACGAAACCACCCCCGCGCTGCCCTGGCTGCTGACGCCGCAACATGTGCTGACCCTCAACGTGCGTGCGGCCGATATTGATGATTTCAACCACGTCAATAATGTCGTTTATCTGGGCTGGATGGCGCGCGCGGCATGGCATCACTCGCAAGCTTTGGGATTTGACTTTGCCGCCTATCGCGCCCGCGATTGCGGTTTCGTCGTGACCCGCCATGAGATTGATTACAAAGCCGCCGCGCTGGCTGATGAGACGGTGCATATTGCCACTTGGGTCAGCCTTAATGATGGCCGCTTGCGCCTGCGGCGGCGGTTTCAAATGCTGGCGGCAGATGGGCGCGAATTGGCGCGCGGCATGAGCGATTTTGCCGCCATGAGGATTTCATCGGGCCGCGCCATGCGGATGCATGCCGATTATGTTGCGGGCTATCCGGTTATTGACGGGGCAGAGGCGGCTTTTAGCTGAGCCTTTAGCTGAGCCTTTAGCTGATCCTTGAGCTGAGCCTTGATCCAAACATTAGGCACGCGCCAGCGCATAACCGCCGTCCAGCGTCAGCAATAATTTCGCCTCAGACGGGTCGGTCTCTATTTTGCGACGCAACCGATAAATATGGGTTTCCAATGTATGGGTCGAGACTTGGGCATTATAGCCCCATATTTCATGCAGCAGCGTATCGCGCGCCACGGCCTCACCGGCGGCGCGGTAAAGAAATTTCAATATATTGGTTTCTTTTTCGGTCAGGCGAATTTTCGCCGCGCCGTCTCGCGGCTCGAGAATTTTCAGGCTCGGGCGAAATAGATAATCGCCGATTTGCAGCTCTGCCGTCTCGGCTTGTTCATGACTGCGCAATTGCGCGCGCATCCGCGCCAATAAAATACCGAATTTGAACGGCTTGGTGACATAATCATTGGCGCCGGCATCAAGCCCCAAAATCGTATCGGCCTCGCTGGTCGCCCCGGTCAGCATGATAATCGGCGTGGTGATTTTATTTTTACGCATAATCTTGCAGGTCTCTCGACCATCTTGGTCGGGCAGGCCGACAACCAGCCAAACAAGGTG
>FZLQ01000137.1 GCA_900197605.1 Phyllobacteriaceae bacterium Water-Bin73 | reverse complement strand
TCGGGTTCGACATCAAGCTGATGCGGCACCCCGTTAATTGTTAGTTTTATTGTCATGCGCCCTGCCTCCCAAAATTCAGTTATACCAATTTAGCCGTTCGCGAATAGCCTTTTCAAAGGCTTCATATGTGTCAGATGCGCGCCGTAATTGGGCTAGAAAAAGCGCATCATTGCCGACCAATGTACGCAATGGCGTTGATGCATCCGTCGCCGCCTTGACAATCGCATCAGCGACATCTTGCGGGTCGGGCGGCGCGCTGCCATCTAAATTTGACAAAGCCTCGCGAAAGGCGATTTGACGCTGTTCCAATTGTGAGCCGACCCAATTTTCGGGCCGAATGATATTATCCCCGAAATTTGTTGCAGAAAAACGACCCGGCTCAATAATATGAACGCGAATGCCATCGGGCGCGGCCTCCATATATAAAGCCTCGCTCATCCCCTCCAGCGCAAATTTTGATGCTGAATAAGCCCCACCATAAGGCGAAGCGACGATACCCACCGCGCTGCCGACATTGACAATGACCCCGCTGCCGCGTTTGCGCCACGCCGGCATGACCGCCCGAATGGTGCGCAAAGGCCCAACGACATTGGTATCAAGCTGGCTTTGCATCAGCGCATCATCGACCATTTCAAGGCCCCCTTGCACCTCAAATCCGGCATTATTGATCAACACATCAATCTCATCAGCATCGGCCAAAGCCGCCTCGACAGAGCTGCGGTCGCAAACATCGAGCGGGCGCGTTTCAATCGACAGCCCCTCAGCCCCCGCGCTGGCCATCAGCGCATCGCCCTTGCTCTCATCGCGCATGGTAGCAATTACATCATGGCCCAGCCGCGCTAAAGACAGGCTGGCCAATTGACCAAAGCCGGAATTGCTGCCGGTAATCAGTATACGAAGTTTGCCCGTAATTTTGCTCATGACACTACTCTTCAGCCTCCCCTCCGGAATGAACGCGTTGACAATTTATGTCAATATTGTCAATATGTCAAATATGCTGAATATTCCCATAGAAACCGACAGCTCCAAGCGCACCGATATTATGACGGCGGCTTTTACGCAATTCAGCCAATATGGATTTGAGAAAACCTCAATGGCCGATATTGCCCGTGCCACCGGCATGTCGCGCGCCTCGCTCTATACTTATTTCGACAATAAGGAGGAGATATTTCGCGGCGCATGCATTCATATTAACGCCCAATCATTGGCTGATGTGGCGCATGCGCTAGCGGCTGAAGAGCCGACGCTGAGCCTTACAAAAAAAATGGAAAATGCGCTTTTGGCGCGTTATGGGCGGCTATTGGATATCGCTCAATCGCCGCATGGCAGCGAGATTTATAATGAGCGCAATCGCCTTTGCGGCGCGCTGGCCCAAGATTCAGTGCGAGATTTACGCGCCCTTTTGGCCAAAGCATTAAAGGCGGCTGATCAAGTGGGGGAGATTGAGCTAAAGCCGAGCGGCCTGTCGCCTGCAGCCGCGGCCGAGATATTGCAAATGGCAGCGGCAGGGCTGAAAGCCGAAGCGCCCGACCTCAAAACCTACACCAAAAGATTGCAGGGGTTGGTCGGATTGTTTTTTGACGGATTAGCACGCAGTTAGATAGAGACGCTTAAACGGGGCGCGCTTAAAACGCCTTTGGCGATTGGAGGGGGAAGACATGGCACAAAAAAAAACCGGCGAGTCGCAGAAATATAAATTATTCACTGTTGAGCACAGCTATTTCTCGGGAAAAATACGCGCCTATTTGCGTTGGAAACATTATCATGGCGCGCTGGGCGATGGCTTTGAGGATATACTCGCCACGCCGGAACTGCTTGAGAAATTAATCATGCCGAAATCGGGTGTGCCTTCCTTGCCGCAAATCGAAGCCCCTGACGGCACTTGGCTGCAAGATAGCAGCGCCATTTTTGACCATATTGAAGCCCAGCATCCGCAAG
>FZLQ01000071.1 GCA_900197605.1 Phyllobacteriaceae bacterium Water-Bin73 | reverse complement strand
TGTCGGCACGCGGCATTTAATGAATGTGCTGGTGCATTATGAAGACACTGATTTTTCAGGTTTTGTCTATCACGCCAATTATTTGAAATTTGCTGAACGCGGGCGCTCTAATTTTTTGAAGCTGGCCGGTGTCACCCATACGCAATTATTGGCGCATGACCCGCAACTGGCTTTTGTGGTCGGGCATATGGAAATGGATTTTATGAGGCCGGGTCGGGTTGAAGATGAATTGCTGGTCGAAACCGTCTTCACTCAATTGCGCGGCGCGCGTCTGGTGGCCGAGCAGCGCGTCTCGCGCGATGGCGAAACGCTCTGGCAAGCGCATGTGCTGGCGGCGGTGGTCGATTTGCAAGGCCGCCCGAAACGCATGCCGAAAGAGGTCGCGGCTTTATTGACGCCGCATCTTGGTGCGTCTTTTCTTTCAGGCGGGCCTAAAAACGGGCATGAAAAGTGACAAAGTTTGGTCACATTTAGGCCATAGAAGAACACAAATTGTGAGAGAAATTCATGGAAACAGTCACCCTTAACGAGGCAGCGCAGCTTGCCGCTACTGATTTTTCGCTTTGGGCGCTTTTTATCCGCGCCGATATTGTCGTCAAACTGGTGATGCTTGGCCTTATTTTGGCATCGGTTTTAAGCTGGTCAATCATCATTGAAAAAACACTGAGCTATCGGCGTGTGCGCCATCAGGCAGACGAGTTTGAAGCCTTGTTTTGGTCGGGCGACAGCTTGCAAAATATTTATCGCCAATTGGCGTCGGGCGAGGGCAGCCCATCCGTGCGGGTGTTTAACGCCGCCATGCGCGAATGGGTGCGCCAAGACGGCAACCGTCGCAAAGACGATGCGCTCGGCATTGTTCCGTCAATTGAACGCAGCTTGACCAATGCGGTCGCGCGCGAAATGGAAGCGCTTGAAAGCCGCCTATTGTTTCTGGCCACGGTCGGCGCGGTCGCGCCCTTTGTCGGCCTGTTCGGCACGGTTTGGGGCATTATGAACAGCTTCCAAGCCATCGCGATGAGCCGCGACACGAATTTGGCGGTGGTGGCGCCGGGGATTGCCGAGGCTTTATTCGCCACCGGTTTGGGCCTGTTGGCCGCGATACCCGCCGTGGTCGCCTATAATGCTTGCGCCGCCTCGGTGCAGCGTTTTTCATCGCGTCTCGACCATTTCGCCGATGACTTTATCAATCTGATTGCCCGCCAAGGCGGCCAGCAAAGCAAAGGCTAGGCCGGTGGCTTTTTCCGCTCCTTCTTCCTCCGCATCGGCGTCGCGAAAACGGCGTCACTATCGGCCCATGTCGGAAATCAACGTCACGCCAATGGTCGATGTGATGTTGGTATTATTGATTGTGTTTATGGTCGCCGCCCCATTGCTGACCGTCGGTGTGCCGGTCAATTTGCCGAAAACCGGCGCGCAAGCCTTACGCGGTGATGAGGAGCCATTGGCCATTTCCATCAATGCGGAGGGCCAGGTTTTTATTCAAGAGACGCTGATTGATAAATCAATGCTGGTGCCGCGTTTGCGCGCCATTGCCGGTGCCGGTTATAAGCAACGCATTTATGTGCGCGGCGATAAAACCGTGCGTTATGGCTTGGTCGCGGGCATTGTCTCAGAGATTAGCGCTGCCGGTTTTTCGCGGGTCGCTCTGGTGACGGAAAAAGCGGAGCAGGATAATTAATGGTCGCGTCGCGCAATTTTTTGGCCTCGCTTCTGTTGCATGCAGGGCTCGCAGTGATTATCGGCTTTTGGACGCCGATGATGAATAAATCGCGCCTGACTGACCAAAATTTGCCGATTGAGATCATCACCATCGACCAGTTCACCAAATTGGTTGAACAGACCACAATGCCCGATAAGCCCGCCGAAAAAGCGGCGAGCCAACCGACCGCGCATGAGCATAGCGGCGCACCCGAAGCAGCCAATCAAAGCGCCATGCCGCTGCCCGATGCGACAGCCAAACAACAGCCAAGCGCTGCCGATAATGAGGCGACAGTTGAGGCGCCGCGCTATCGCGTGGCCCAGCCTGCGCCATTGGCGCGCCCCACAGTCAAACCCAAACCGCTTTTGGATATTGGTCGGGTGCAGGCCTTGTTAAATAAAACGCCTGACCAGAAAACTGCCGATAGTGGCGCGCCCGCCAATGATACAAATTTGAGTGCCGGTGACCGCCTGACCCTGAACGAGGTCGATGCGTTTCGGGCGCAAATGCGCCGCTGTTGGTCACCGCCCGCCGGGGCCAAGCAGGCTGAAAATTTAGTCGTGCAGGTTCGTCTTTCTTTAACCCCCGCCGGTGTCATATCGGCCGGGCCTGTGGTGGTAAATCGGCGTTATTTGGGCGACCCGTTTTTTCGCGCCGCGGCTGAAAGCGTATTGCGCGCCATTCGCCGTTGCCAACCTTTCACCATGCCGGCAGAAAAATATGCAAGCTGGCGCAACATTGAGTTAACATTCGATCCCCGCAGAATGCTTGGCGGCTAGGAGAAGACCATGACAGCGACTATCAAATCTGTTCTCAAAATGGCACCGCTTTGCCGTTGCGCCGTGCTGGCGGTGGCGGTTTTACTGGCACCGCTTTCAGCCCATGCCGCTCTCAAAATTGACATCACGCAAGGCAATGTCGAGCCGCTGCCGATTGCGGTATTGGATTTCGACGGCGAGGGCACAGTGGGACAAGATTTGGCGACAGTGATTGTTGCCGACCTTGAACGCTCAGGCCTGTTTCGTCCGGTTGATCGCGACGCCTTTATCGAGCGCAATATCGGCGTTAATGTGCGCCCGCGTTTTAATGATTGGCGGGTGATTAATGCGCTGGCGTTGGTCACGGGACGGGCTGTGCAGCATAGCGATGGGCGCTTGCTGGTTGAGTTTCGTTTGTGGGATGTGGTGGCCGAGGAACAAATGGCTGGACTGCAGTTTTTCACCACGCCGGAAAATTGGCGGCGTATCGGCCATTTGGTCGCCGATGCGATTTATGAACGCCTGACCGGCGAGACCGGCTATTTTGATACGCGCATTGTGTATGTGTCGGAATCCGGGCCCAAAAATAATCGCGTCAAGAAACTGGCGATTATGGACCAAGACGGTTTCGCGCAGAGCGAGTTGACGCGCGGCAGCGCACTGGCACTGACCCCGCGCTTTAGCCCGACGGCGCAAGAAATCACCTATCTCTCTTATTATCGCAATAAACCACGGGTTTATTTGCTGAATATTGAAACCGGACAGCAAGAAGTGGTCGGTGATTTTCCGGGCATGACCTTTGCCCCGCGCTTTTCGCCCGATGGGCAGAAAATCATTATGAGCCTTGAGCGCAACGGTAATTCCAATATTTACACAATGGATTTGCGCACCCGCGAAACCCGCCGCCTGACCTCATCTTTGGCGATTGATACCGCGCCTTGTTATGCGCCCGATGGCAGCCAAATTGTATTTGAAAGCGACCGCATGGGCTCGCAGCAGCTTTATGTCATGGAAGCCGACGGCACAAATGTGCGGCGTATTTCATATGGCGAGGGGCGATATGCGACGCCGGTATGGTCGCCACGCGGCGATTTGATTGCCTTTACCAAGACATTAAATGGCCGCTTTCTCATCGGTGTGATGAAAACAGATGGCAGTGGCGAGCGTATTTTGACCGAGGGATACCATAATGAAGGGCCTGCATGGTCGCCAAATGGTCGGGTTATCGCTTTTTTCCGCGAAGGAAGGGGTGCCGATCAAGGTCCTACCTTGTGGACAGTGGACGTTACGGGTTATAATGAAAGACCGATTTCGACCCCCGGTTGGGCATCTGACCCTGCATGGTCGCCGTTAATACGCTAAGTCACGTAAATGTAAACAATAACAACTATGCTAGCTTTGGATTGCATTTGTGCATTTTTTGGCTAAGTTACGCAACAGGGACAGGCAAAAGGCCTGCGCATAATGAGGAGCTATCGATGGGACAGTCGACAAAATCAAAAATTCTAATTGCCATGACAGTGGCGGGTCTGACGTTGGCCGGTTGTGCTTCAACCACCGCGCCTGCTTCCGTATCATCATCAACAGGCTCTGCCGCCTCGTCGGCAGCATCAGCCGAGTCTCAGTATTTGGTGCAAAATGTGGGCGACCGCGTTTTCTTCCAAACTGACCAATCCAATCTGAGCGGTTCTGCTCGTGCGACATTGCGCAATCAGGCGCAGTGGTTGGCGCAAAATGGCAGCGTTAATCTGATTATTGAAGGCCACGCCGATGAGCGCGGCACACGCGATTACAACCTTGCATTGGGTGCGCGTCGCGCCAATGCTGTCCGCGACTTCCTGATTAGCGAAGGTGTGAACGGCAATCGCTTGCAAACCATTTCTTATGGTAAAGAGCGTCCGGTATCTTTGTGCTCGGAAGAGGCTTGCTGGTCGAAAAACCGCCGTGCGGTTGCGACCATTCGCTAATTTCGTGAAAACGGATTTAAGGGCACCCTCGGGTGCCCTTTTTTCTGCCTTTTTTTCGCCGAATTAGACGCGCATAGAATAAGCTATGAAAAAATTTGCCGCTTTATTGACTGCCGTTTTTGTGTTGGCGTCACCCGTTTGGGCGCAATCCGGCCCGCGTGTGCCATCTGAGTTTGCGCCGCGCGCGGCAGATGCACCGGCCGGTGAGCGCGTTGAGGCATTGGAATTGCGTTTGGCGCAGCTTGAGCAATTGCTCGAGGCGCAACGCACCTTGAATAATCGCAATCGTTTGGCCGAGGCACAAAGCTTGAAACAGCGGCTTGAGGCTTTGGAAGTGCGGCTGTTATCGCCGCCGGGAAATTTCGCCGCGCCTGCTTCTACCTCGCCAAATGCCGCCACCAGCGCGGCGACCAGCGCAGCGGCTGAGCGGGTTCAGTTTAATCAATTGGTTGAGATGCTGCGGCTTTTGCAGGCGCAAACAGACCGCTTGATGATTGATATGCAAAACATGACGCAGCGCATTGATAAAGCCTCCTCGGATAATGAGTTTCGCTTTCAGTCGCTGGAGGGCGGCATGATGCGCGCCAATCAGGGTATTTCTTCCTCATCTGCCGAGCCGGAAGTCATCGGTTTTGTCAAAAAAGCCGCGCCGGTCGCCGGTTTGGTGGACGCTTCTGCGGTGATTGATGTAACAACGCCTTTGGTGGGCGAGGGCAATCCGGCTGATTTGGCCGATTTCGATGCGCCGGTGCGCACGTCATTGGACGACCCGCAAGCGCTTTATGAGCGCGCCTTGACTGATTTACAGGCGGGTAATTATAGCGGCGCGCGGGTTGATTTCGCATCACTTGTTGAGCGTTTCCCATCGCATAAAATGGCCGGTCACGCGCAATATTGGCTGGGCGAGACTTTTTATGTGCAACGTCAATATAAGCAAGCAGCGCAAGCCTTTTTGGTCGGCTACACAACTTATGCGGCCAGCAAAAAAGCGCCGGACAGTCTGTTGAAATTGGGCATGACCCTGACCGCTTTGGGCGAAAAAAAGACCGGCTGCGATGCTTTTGCCGAATTAAATGCGAAATTTCCCGATGCGCCCAGCGCCGTTGCCAAGCGCGCGCAAATCGAGAAAAAACGAGCCGGTTGTGCCTCATAAGCTGACAGCAGCGGCGCTATTGCGCCGCTTGCAGCCTTTCGGCGCAGAGGCGCATCTGGCTTTGGCGGTGTCGGGTGGCGGCGATTCAATGGGGTTGCTGGCGCTGGCGGCTGAGGCGCAAAAGCTCGATTATGCGCCGCGCTTTTCAGTGCTGACCGTCGATCATAAATTGCGCCCCGAAGCCGCTGATGAAGCCGCACAAGTCGGTGATATTTGCCGCGCTTTAGGCTTGCCGCATCACCTATTGGCGGCAGATGAAAATCTGTCTCAAACCGGCATTCAGCAAGAAGCGCGTAATTTGCGCTATCGGTTGATGGCGGGCTGGTGCGCCGCATATGAGGCGCAGGCTTTGGTTCTGGCGCATCACCAAGACGACCAAGCGGAAACCGTTTTAATGCGTATGGCGCGCGGCAGTGGCATCAAAGGTCTGGGCGGCATGGCCCCGCGCCGTAAAATTCATACTGAGGCCGGGCCTCTATTATTGCTGCGGCCCTTTTTGCATGATGCCGGTGACGCGCTGAAAAATATCGCGGCGGCGGCGGGCTTGCCGGTGATTGACGACCCAAGCAATGAGGATACGCGTTTTGAGCGTGTGCGCTGGCGGCGTTTACTGCCCAAGCTGGCGGCAGAGGGTCTGGACGCGGCGACATTGGCCGAGATGGCCGCGACCATGCGACAAACCCAGGCCGCGCTGGATAAAAAATTGACCGGCTGGCTGGAAACTCATGCCGATTGGCATGAATATGGCGTTTTATGTTTGCCACGCGCAGGCTTTGAGGCCTTGCCGCAAGCGCATCAACAACGTCTGCTCGGACGTTTTGTGCAGTATTTTGGCCAGCATGCGCATCCGCTTAAGCGGCGTAAATCCGAACGCGTGCTTCAGCATATGGCGAATAGCCCATATGGCGGGGCTGTGCTGGGCGGCGCTCAACTGCGATGGCGTGGCGATACCATTTTTATGGGACGCGAGGCGGCGGCCTGCCCATCGCCGCTTGCGCTGCATGATGGCGACGGTATCTGGGATAATCGCTTCCGTTTCGCATCGGAAAAAGCCGATAAGAAGCTGCATCTGGCGGCACTTGGGCAAGCGGGTGTGCAGGAAATGCGTAATCGCGGCGTGGTTTTCGATAAAAAATTGCCTGCTGTCTATTTTGCCGCACTGCCCGGTTTATTTGCCGATGAGGTGCTTATCAATTGCCCTGTTATAACGAAAACCGGCGGAAAACTGACGGGTTTTGAGGTTTCTGACGTTTATCATAATGGCTTTTACGGCCATATTTTTGAGCACGGGCAGGGGTAGATGCAGGGCTGGAAAATCGGCGCGCGCGTGCCTATATTATTTGTAACAGAGTTGCCACGCAAAAAGTCTATGGACAAAACAAAGGTGAAACGGTGAATAGTATGAGAAATATAGCTGTTTGGTTGGTTGTCGGCCTAATGCTCTTTACCCTGTTCAATGTGTTTCAGGGGCCTGCGGCGCAGACATCGAACCGCAATATTAACTTCTCGCAATTTATTGCAGAGGTTGATGCAGGCACAGTTGCTGCCGTGACGATTGAAGGTGACGCCATCACCGGTAATTATTCCGATGGCACTTCCTTTAACACTTATGCGCCGCCCAATGACCCGTCATTGGTACAAAGGCTGCAAGAGCGTGGTGTTTCCATCACCGCCAAGCCCGATAGCTCAGGCTCACCGACATTGCTCGGCGTGCTGATTTCATGGTTCCCGATGCTGCTGCTTATCGGCGTTTGGGTGTTCTTCATGCGCCAAATGCAAGGCGGCGGTCGCGGTGGCGCGATGGGTTTTGGCAAGTCAAAAGCCAAGCTGCTGAATGAAGCGCAGGGCCGCGTGATGTTTGATGATGTCGCCGGTATTGATGAGGCCAAAGATGATTTGCAGGAAATCGTCGAGTTTTTGAAAGACCCGACTAAATTTCAGCGTCTCGGTGGTCGTATCCCCAAAGGCGCATTGCTGGTCGGCCCTCCGGGCACGGGTAAAACCCTGCTGGCTAAAGCCATTGCCGGTGAGGCCAATGTGCCGTTTTTCTCAATTTCAGGTTCTGACTTTGTTGAAATGTTTGTCGGTGTCGGCGCGAGCCGTGTCCGCGACATGTTTGAGCAAGCCAAAACCAATGCTCCTTGCATCATCTTTATTGATGAGATTGATGCGGTCGGTCGCCATCGTGGTGCCGGTCTCGGCGGCGGTAATGATGAGCGCGAGCAAACGCTCAATCAATTGCTGGTTGAGATGGACGGGTTTGAAGCCAATGAGAGCATTATTCTGATTGCCGCCACCAACCGCCCTGACGTGTTGGATCCTGCGCTGCTGCGCCCGGGTCGCTTTGACCGTCAGGTTGTTGTGCCCAATCCGGATATTATTGGCCGCGAGAAAATCCTCAAAGTGCACATGAAGAAAACGCCTTTGGCGACCGATGTCGATGCCCGCACTATTGCGCGCGGCACACCGGGTTTCTCCGGTGCCGACCTCGCCAATTTGGTGAATGAAGCCGCTTTATTGGCTGCACGTCGCGCCAAGCGTTTGGTGTCGATGCAAGAATTTGAAGATGCCAAAGACAAGGTGATGATGGGCGCAGAGCGTCGCTCGATGGTGATGACCGAAGACGAAAAACGTCTGACGGCTTATCACGAGGGCGGTCACGCGCTGGTTGCTTTGAATATGGAAGCCTCAGATCCGGTGCATAAGGCCACAATCATTCCGCGCGGTCGTGCGCTGGGTATGGTGATGCGTTTGCCTGAGCGTGACCAAGTATCGGTGACGCGCGGCAAAATGAAAGCCGATTTGGCGGTTGCGATGGGCGGACGGATTGCTGAGGAGCTGATTTTTGGTGACGAAAAAGTAACCTCGGGCGCGTCGTCTGACATTCAAATGGCGACCAATATGGCAAAGGCGATGGTCACTCAATATGGCATGAGCGAAGAAATGGGCCCGCTGGCCTATGGCGAGAATGAGCAAGAGGTTTTCCTCGGTCATTCGGTCGCGCAAAAGCAAAACATGTCTGAGGAAACGCAGCGGCGCATTGATGCCGAAGTGCGTAAGCTGGTGGAAGAGGGCTATGAAATGGCCCGCAAAATCTGCAGTGAAAAAATGGACGATTTGCATGTGATTGCCAAAGGCCTGCTGGAATTTGAAACCCTGAGCGGTGACGAGATTATCGGCTTGCTGAAAGGCGAGATGCCGCATCGTCCTGAGGACGATAATAAGCCGCAAAGCGGTGGGCCGGCCTCGCCATTCCCGACAACCGGTTCGGCCGGTGTCGGTGGCGCAGAACCGCAAGGCACGTAAATTACGAGATGCGCGTTTGATGGCGCAGATTTTCGGAATACTCAATATCACCGCCGACAGTTTTTCTGACGGCGGTGATTTTCTATCGCCCGACAAAGCGCTGGCGCAGGCGCAAAAGCTGGTTGGCGATGGCGCGGATATTTTGGATATTGGCCCGGCCTCCAGC